>NZ_CVTU01000080.1:0-7193 GCF_900004965.1 Pseudomonas sp. 44 R 15 | reverse complement strand
CGGCACCACGTAGGCCACCAACTGCTTGCCGGTCGGACCTTCCTGGGCCACCACCACGGTTTCGCCGACGCTGTCCTGTTCGCGCAGGCGCGCTTCGATTTCACCCAGTTCGATACGGAAACCACGGATCTTGACCTGATGGTCGACGCGACCCAGGTAATCCACCACACCGTCCGGACGCCCACGGGTCAGGTCGCCGCTGCGATACACGCGGCTGCCGGGCTTGCCGAACGGGTCCGGCACAAAGCGTTCGGCGGTCAACGCCGGACGCTCCAGGTAACCCCGGGCCACGCCCTCGCCGCCCAGGTACAACTCACCGGCCACGCCGATGGGTTGCAGGTTGAGCTGCGCGTCCAGCACGTAGCCGCTGCGGTTGCCGAGCAAAGTGCCGATGGGCGCGTAGACGGCGCCGCATGGGTCGCCCTTGCGCGCCTTCCACAACAGTGGCGTGACCACGGTTTCGGTGGGGCCATAACCGTTGAACAGGTAGGTCGGTTTCAGTGCGCGCCAGGCCAGGTCGTAGCTGGCCTGGGCCACTGCATCACCGCCGAAGCAGTACACGCGCACCGCCGGAGGATTGCCGTCGCGCTCGGCGTGTTCGGCCAGTTGCTGCAGGTACACCGGTGGGAACACCGCCATGGTCACGTTGTGGCGGTGCATCTGTTCATAGGTGTATTCCGGCAACCATAGGCTGTCGTCGCGGATCAGCACGCTGGCGCCATTGATCAGCGGGTGCATCCAACCCTCGTGGGAACCGTCGAAGGCGAACGACATGAAGTGCAACTCGCAATCGGCCGGGCGGGTTTCATAGCGCTCACCGGTGGCGATGATGTGCGCCACCAGTGGCCCGTGGGACACCGCCACGCCCTTGGGCATGCCGGTGGAGCCGGAGGTGTAGATCACGTAGGCGAGGTTATCGCCGTCGAGGGCGACGTTCGGCGCCGCATGATTGTCGTCGGACCAGTCCTGCAGCTGATCCACTGCCAGGGCTTGCAGGCCTTGCGGAATCGGGAGGCGCTGTTGCACGGTCGAGTGGGTCAGCAGCAACCGCGAGCGGCTGTCCTGCATCATGTACAGCAGGCGATCACGCGGGTATTCGATATCCAGCGGCACGTACACGCCACCGGCCTTCAACACCGCGAGGAACGCCACCATGATCTCGGCACTGCGCGGCATGGCAATCGCCACGCGCACTTCCGGGCCGACGCCACGGGCGATCAGCGCGTGGGCCAGGCGGTTGGCCTGGCGATCCAGCTCGCCGTAAGTGAGCTGCTCGTCGGCGAACTTCACCGCCACCGCATCCGGGGTTTCCCGGGCACGGTCGGCCACCAGTTCATGCACCAAACGCTGGGCCGAGAAACCGGAGGCGCTACGGTCCCACAGTTGCAGGATGTGTTGCTGCTCGGCGGCGTCCAGCAGGTTCAACTGGCCAAGCGGTTGCCGAGGGTTGGCGACCATGCCCTGCAGCAGGTTCTGCCAGTGGCGCGTCATGCGTTGCACGGTGCCGGCTTCGAACAGGTCCTGGGCATAACCCAGGGTGGCCCAGATGCCTTCGGTGGACTCCTGAATGTCCAGGTCGAGGTCGAAATGCGCGGTCTTGCTTTGCCATTCCAGCCCTTGGACCAGCAGGTGCGGCAGGTGCTGCTGGACCTGGGCCTGGCCGACGTCGGTCTGGTGGTTGAACATCACCTGGAACAGCGGATTGTGGCTCAGGCTGCGTTCCGGTTGCAGGGCTTCCACCAACTGTTCGAACGGCAGGTCCTGATGGGCCTGGGCCTCAAGCGCGCGTTGCCTGGTTTGTTGCAGCAACTGCTCGACGCTCATCTGGCCGTGCAGGTCCGCCTTGAGGACCTGGGTATTGACGAAGAAGCCGATCAGCCGCTCGGTTTCGCTGCGGTTGCGGTTGGCGATGGGCACGCCGACGCGGATTTCTTCCTGGCCGCTGTAGCGGTGCAGCAGGGTCTGGAACGACGCCAGCAGCAACATGAACAGGGTCACGCCCTGTTGCCGGGCCAAGGCCTTGAGATGTTGGCTCAGCTCGGGGTCCAGCTCGAAAGCCAGGCGTGCGCCGCGATGGCTTTGCACGGCGGGACGCGGGTGGTCGAACGGCAACTCCAGCACACTTTGCTCGCCGCCGAGCATTTCGCGCCAGTACGCCAGCTGACGGTCCTTCTCGCCCGCCTCCATCCAATTGCGCTGCCACACGGCATAGTCGGCATATTGGATCGGCAACGCCGGCAGCTGCACTTCCTCGCCCTGGCTGTAGCCCGCATAGAGCTGCACCAGTTCTTCGACCATCACCTGCATCGACCAGCCATCGGAGACGATGTGGTGTTGCACCAGCACCAGCACATGCTCATCAGCAGCCACGCGCAGCAGCGACACACGCAGCAACGGGCCGTGTTCCAGGTCGAACGGCTGCGCGATCTGCGCCTCGACCTGCGCCTGGAGTTCAGCCTCGTCGACATCGGCGTGAGCGATCTGCAGCGACGCCGATGGCGCGATCACTTGCACTGCACGCTCATGCTCCTGGCGCAGGCAGGTGCGCAGGCTTTCATGCCGGGCCAGCAACGTATCGAAACTGCGCTGCAACGCGCCCAGGTCCAGTTGCCCTTTCAGGCGCAACGCACTGGGGATGTGGTAAGCGGCGCTGTGCGGCTCCAATTGCCAGAGAAACCACTGACGCTCCTGGGCATACGACAGCGGCAAGGCGTGCTCGCGCCCGACCGGCAGCAACGGCGGTGCGCTGGGCGCCAGGCTGTCCTGGGCCTGCAGTGCCGCAACAAATGCGTCCAGCCGTGGGTGCTCGAACAAGGCCTTGAGCGGCACCTCGCGCTGCAGCGTCTGGCGAATGCGCGACACCACTTGCATCGCCAGCAGCGAATGCCCGCCCAGTTCAAAGAAGTGCTGGTTCAAACCGACGTTGTCGGCACCGAGAATATCGGCCCAGATCGCAGCGATCTGCTGTTGCAACGCGGTGACCGGCGCCTGCCAGTCCTGGTACGCCGTGCTGGCGTCCGGTTTGGGCAGTGCCTGGCGGTCCAGCTTGCCGTTGGGGTTGAGCGGCATGCGCTCGAGGAAGATCAGGTGCGCCGGCACCATGTAGTCCGGCAGCTGTTCGCGCAGGGTGTTCATCAAGCGTTCGGCTTCACTCGACGGTTGCGCGGGCACCAGGTAGGCCAGCAGTTGGTTGTCGACAGCCAGCACCAGCGCTTCGCGCACGCCGTCCTGGGCCAGCAGCACGGTTTCGATCTCGCCCAGTTCGATGCGGAAGCCGCGCACTTTCACTTGATGGTCGACCCGCCCGACATACTCCACCACCCCGTCGGCGCGATAACGCGCCAGGTCGCCGCTGCGATAAAGCCGCTCGCCGCAGGCACTGAACGGGTTGGCGACAAAACGCTCGGCGGTCAGGCTCGGGCGCCGCAGATAAGCGCTGGCCAGGCCGCTGGCGCTGGCGATGTAGAGTTCGCCTACGGCACCGACAGGCAGCAGATTCAGGTCGCGATCCAACACATACAGCCCACGCCCGGGTAGCGCGCGGCCGATGGGGCTGGCGGTGACGCCGCTGATTACGTCGGGGTCGGTGCAGTCCAGCACGCTGGAGACCACGGTGGCCTCGGTCGGCCCGTAGGTATTGAGCAGCCGCACATGGCCCAGGCCCGCCCGTTGCCACAACAATGGACCGTCGAGGGGCATGGCTTCGCCGCCGATATGCATCTGGCGCAACGCCCCGTAAGGCCGCGCACCCGCCGCCAGGCAATCCTGCAAGAACAGTTTCCAGTAGGCGGTCGGCAAGTCGGCCAGGGTGATGCCCTGCTCGATGATCTGCCGATACAACTCGGCACCGTCCCACAGTTGCGGGCCACGCAGCACCACCGTGGCACCGAGGGTCAGGGCCGGGTACAACTGCTCGACGAAGCCGTCAAAATTCAGGGTAGCGAACTGCAATACCCGGTCTTGCGCGACCAGTTGCGAATAGTCGGCGGCGATGCAGGCGAACTCACTCAATGCGCCATGGCTGATGGCCACGCCCTTGGGTTTGCCGGTGGAACCCGAGGTGTAGATCACGTAGGCCAGGCTGTGCGGTTCGAAAACAGCCGGTGGATTGTGCTCATCACACAGCGCCAACTGCGCCTGGACCAGGTCGATTTCCACGGCCACCGCGTGCGCCGGCAATGGCAGGCGATCGCGCAGGTGCGACTGGGTCAGCACCAGGCGCACATCGCTGTCCTCGAGCATGTGCACCAGACGCTCGCGGGGGTACTCAGGGTCCAGCGGCACATAGGCCGCGCCGGTCTTGAGCACCGCCAGCAAGCTGACCACCATGGCGAAGGAGCGCTCCACGGCGATCCCGACCAAGGCTTGGGAGCCGATACCCTGGGCGATCAAGTAGTGCGCCAGGCGGTTGGCCTGGCGGTTCAGTTCGCCATAGCTGAGGGCCTGGTCGTCCAGGGCCAGGGCCTGACGTTCAGGCTGCGCGGCGGCCTGGTCTTCGAACAGCAGATGTACGCCTTGCAATTGCCGGGCGCAGGCCGGAGCGTTCCAGTCCTGAAGCATGCGTTGCTGCTCGGTAGCATCCAGCAGCGAAAGCTCGGCCAGACGCCTGCGCGGATCGCTGACGACCGTCTGCAGCAACTGCTGCCAGTGCTGCGCCAGGCGCTCGATGGTCGCTGAGTCGAACAAATCGGTGGCGTAATTCAACGCCGCCCACAGCCCTTCGGCCGACTCATGGGTATCCAGGCTCAGGTCGAAATGCGTGGTCTGGCTGTCCCAGTCCAGCTCCACCACGCGCAGGCCAGGCAGTTGCTGGCCGTCGCGCCCGCCCTGGGCGTCGGTCTGATGGTTGAACATCACCTGGAACAATGGGTTGTGGCTCAGGCTGCGCTCAGGCGAGAGCGCCATCACCAATTGCTCGAACGGCAGGTCCTGGTGGGCCTGGGCTTCCAGGGCGCGGCGCTTGGTCTGTTGCAGCAACTCGACAAAGCTCATCTGCCCGTCCAGGTCAGCCTTGAGCACTTGGGTGTTGACGAAAAACCCGATCAGCCCCTCGGTTTCGACGCGGTTGCGGTTGGCAATCGGCACGCCGACGCGGATATCCGACTGCCCGCTGTAGCGGTACAACAAGGTCTGGAAGGACGCGAGCAGCAGCATGAATGGGGTGATGCCTTCTTGCTGCGCCAGGCGCTTGAGACCGGCGACCAGTTCGGGCTGTAGATGCAGCTCCAGGCTCGCGCCGCGATGGCTTTGCTGCGCCGGGCGCGGACGGTCCAGCGGCAGTTCCAGCACCGGCTGTTCACCGCCCAGCAGCGCCTGCCAATAAGCCAGTTGCCGCGCCCGCTCTCCCGCTTCCATCCAGCCGCGCTGCCACAGGGCGTAGTCGGCGTACTGAATCGGCAGCTGCGGCAGTTGCAGGTCCTGGCCCAGGCTGTAGGCGGCATACAACTGCACCAGCTCCTGCACCATCACCTGCATTGACCAGCCGTCGGAGACGATGTGGTGCTGCACCATTACCAGCACATGGTCATCTTCAGCCAGTTGCAGCAAGGTCACGCGCAGCAGCGGAGCCTGGTGCAAATCGAACGGCCGCGCCACCTCCGCTTCCACCCGTGCCATCAACTGCGCTTCGTCGATCTGCGCGTGTTGAATCTCGACCCGGGCCTGGGGCAGCACAGCCTGCCACAAGTGCTCGCCCTCCTCGACCAGTTGGGTGCGCAGGCTCTCGTGTCGGGCCAGCAGGCTGTCGAAGCTGCGCTGCAGTGCCGCCAGGTCCAAGCGACCGTGCAGGCGCAAGGCGCCGGGGATGTGGTAAGTGGCGCTGCCGGGGTCCAACTGCCAGAGAAACCACTGACGCTCCTGGGCATAGGACAGCGGCAGGCGTTGGCCGTCCTCACGGATTGCAGCAATCGGCAGTTGAGCGAAACTCATGCCCCGGCTTTGCAGGCGCTGATAAAACTGCTGGCGCTGTTCCAGAGGCAAGCGAAGAAAGCGCGACACCAGGTCGATGTTAGGGTTGGAAAGCATGGTTCAAATCGCCTCTAGTTCGCTCAAAAAGTCACGAAGGTCATCAAAATCTTCCACGCTGCCGGCGCGGAAAGTGGCTGCGGCCTGCACGTAGGCGCGCAGTGATTCGGTCTGGAACAGTTCCATCAGCGGTACGTCCAGGCCCAACTCGGCCTGCACCCGCGAGGTGATCTGGATGGCCAGCAGGGAATGCCCGCCCACTTCGAAGAAGTTGTCGTTCAGGCCCACTTGCGCCAGGTGCAGCACGTCGGCCCAGATCGCGGCGATCTGCTGCTCCAGTTCGGTGTGCGGCGCCACGTACTGTTGCTGCATCTGGCTGGCATCCGGCAACGGCAGGCCTTTGCGGTCGAGCTTGCCGTTGGGGGTCAGCGGCATCTGTGCGAGGAACACGAAGTGCGCCGGCACCATGTAGTCCGGCAGGCCGCTTTTCAGGGCGCGACGCAAGCTGTCGCGGAATTCGGCCTGGTCGGCCAGGGTCGCATCGGCCGGCACCACGTAGGCCACCAACTGCTTGCCGGTCGGACCTTCCTGGGCCACCACCACGGTTTCGCCGACGCTGTCCTGTTCGCGCAGGCGCGCTTCGATTTCACCCAGTTCGATACGGAAACCACGGATCTTGACCTGATGGTCGACGCGACCCAGGTAATCCACCACACCGTCCGGACGCCCACGGGTCAGGTCGCCGCTGCGATACACGCGGCTGCCGGGCTTGCCGAACGGGTCCGGCACAAAGCGTTCGGCGGTCAACGCCGGACGCTCCAGGTAACCCCGGGCCACGCCCTCGCCGCCCAGGTACAACTCACCGGCCACGCCGATGGGTTGCAGGTTGAGCTGCGCGTCCAGCACGTAGCCGCTGCGGTTGCCGAGCAAAGTGCCGATGGGCGCGTAGACGGCGCCGCATGGGTCGCCCTTGCGCGCCTTCCACAACAGTGGCGTGACCACGGTTTCGGTGGGGCCATAACCGTTGAACAGGTAGGTCGGTTTCAGTGCGCGCCAGGCCAGGTCGTAGCTGGCCTGGGCCACTGCATCACCGCCGAAGCAGTACACGCGCACCGCCGGAGGATTGCCGTCGCGCTCGGCGTGTTCGGCCAGTTGCTGCAGGTACACCGGTGGGAACACCGCCATGGTCACGTTGTGGCGGTGCATCTGTTCATAGGTGTATTCCGGCA
>NZ_CVTU01000106.1:4062-73761 GCF_900004965.1 Pseudomonas sp. 44 R 15 | reverse complement strand
CGTATCCGTCCGGCGAAGTCATCTACCCAGCCCCGCAAGGCCACGGCATGGTGTGCACTTAAATTTGAGTGGACACCAGGTCTAGCCTTTTAAGCGGGTATTTCATGCAGCCACAACGCCGTTCCTACTCCAAGTCCTTCAAGGCCCAAGTCATTCAAGAGTGCGCCCAGCCCGGCGCTTCGATTGCCAGCATTGCGCTCAGCCATAGCCTCAACGCGAACCTCGTCCACAAATGGATTCGGCTGCACGCGCAGAAAAGCACGGCGCTGCAACCTGCATTCATTCCGGTACCCATGCAGCTGGCCGAAGTGAATTCGCAAGCTGCGTCGCCGAATATCTGTGTCGAAATCCAGCACCCACGCGGTACCGTCAAAGTGAGTTGGCCTACTGAAAGTGCTGTTGCTTGTGCGACCTTTCTTCGAGACTTGCTGCGATGATTCGCATCGACTCCATCTGGCTCGCCACCGAGCCGATGGACATGCGCGCTGGTACCGAGACTGCATTGGCCAGAGTGATTGCGGTGTTTGGTGCGGCGCAGCCGCACTGTGCTTATCTGTTCGCCAACCGCCGCGCTAATCGGATGAAAGTTCTGGTGCATGACGGGTTTGGCATTTGGCTTGCTGCTCGCCGGTTGAACCAAGGCAAGTTCCACTGGCCAGGCATTCGCCATAGCTGTGAAATAGAGTTGGATACCAAGCAACTCCAGGCTTTGGTATTGGGCTTGCCATGGCAACGCGCGGGCTCCGGCGCCGCAATCACACGGCTTTAACGGCTACCATTAGCCTATCGCTCTATCGCCGTGAATTGCCTGCTCTGGCAAAATCGGCACCATGACCTTGCCCAATCTCGACCACCTGAATCCTGAACAACTGCGCGCTTTGGCGGCGCAGTTGATACAGCGTGTCGAGACACTCGACCAGCAAGTCGAGACGATGGGCAAGACGGTCGAAACAATGGGTAAGAAGATCAACCGCGATCAAACGGTGATCGAGAAGCTGACCCATGAGATTGCACAGCTCAAGCGATTCAAGTTTGCCAAGCGTAGCGAGCAGATGAGTCCGCAGCAGGCCAGCTTGCTGGACGATTTGATCGATACCGATATCGCGGCGATTGAGGCTGAGCTTCAAGCATTGCAAACCGCGCCATCGTTGACCGAGAAAAAGCAGAAGCCCAAGCGCACTGCATTGCCGGCTGAGTTTCCACGCACGTTGATCCATCACGAACCGGACAATACTCACTGCCCATGTGGCTGCGTACTGAAACGCATCGGTGAAGACGTCAGCGAGAAACTGGACTACACGCCAGGCGTGTTTACCGTCGAGCGCCATGTCCGTGGCAAGTGGGTCTGCGATGACTGCGAAACGCTGATCCAGGCGCCGGTTCCGGCGCAAGTCATCGACAAGGGCATCCCGACCGCCGGGCTACTTGCCCACGTCATGATCGCCAAGTTTGCTGACCATTTGCCTCTTTACCGTCAGGAATTGATTTTCGGTCGTGCCGGCTTGGCGATTCCACGTTCAACTTTGGCTCAATGGGTTGGCATGACGGGCGTGCAGTTGCAGCCTCTGGTAGATGCGCTGCGCGACGTAGTGCTCGGGCAGCAAGTTATCCATGCCGACGAAACGCCGGTGCAGATGCTGGCTCCGGGCACAAAGAAAACCCACCGCTCTTATGTGTGGGCCTACGCCACCAGTCAGTTCTGCGAAACAGCGGCTGTTGTCTACGACTTCAGCTCCAGCCGCGCTGGGGAGCATGCTCGCAACTTCCTGCAAGACTGGAAGGGCAAGCTGGTGTGTGATGATTTTGGTGGCTACAAGGCTAGCTTCGAACTGGGCGTGACCGAGATCGGCTGCATGGCCCATGCACGGCGCAAGTTCTTCGAACTGCACACCACCAACAAGAGCACGCTTGCTGAGCAAGCCCTGCGCTACATCCAGTCGCTGTATGAAATCGAGAGCGAAGTGCGCGACCTGGAGCCGGATTTGCGGCGCCGAATACGGCAAGAAAAAGCCGTCCCGTTGATGGATATGCTGCACGCCTGGATGATCGCCCAGCGCGATCTCGTGCCTGAAGGCTCAGCCATCAGCAGAGCGCTGGATTACAGCCTGAAACGCTGGGCAGCGCTGTCGCGCTACCTCGGTGACGGGGCCGTACCCATAGACAATAATTGGGCGGAGAACCAAATCCGACCATGGGCTCTTGGACGCAAGAATTGGCTCTTCGCAGGGTCGCTACGCAGCGGCAAGCGGGCGGCGGCGATCATGAGCTTGATCCAGTCTGCGCGGCTGAATGGTCATGATCCATACGCCTATCTAAAGGATGTTCTCACGCGCCTGCCGACGCAGCGGGCGAATGAGATTACCGACCTACTGCCGCACAGGTGGATGCCCATCTAACGGTGCAACCTCTGACGGGGCACAGTATCAAGATCTGCCTAGTCGCCCAAATTAACGGAATTACCGTTAATCCGGACATAATAATTATCGAATTCACCGCTTTCGACGAACACGAAGCCATGGCGAGTGTAAAAACGATTTGAAGCGCTTTCCTTGAGAGCACCAACCTTGATGGGACGCCCGATCTCATCAGCCTCTCTGAAAATCTGAGTAAGAACTTCAGAGCCGATTCCTGCTCCTTGAGCACCGGGTATCACATACAAATGGTCAAGCAGAAGCTCGCTCTGATGGTCTTTGATAACGACAAAACCGACCAGATCGCCTGATACTTCTATGCGGCGTGTGCTGTTAGCGTCGAACCCACCAAGAAATCGTTCGCGCGCACGATCTGGGTTAAATCGTCCAAGCCGTTCAAGGCTCTCGCGCATGGCCTCAATCCTGATGGCTACCAGATCTTCCAGGTCGTTATTGGAAGCTGCGCATAAAACGACAGCGGAGTTTTGATCAGCGGAGGCTGGCATAACAAGCACCCTAAACATGGCCGGTCAGTCATTATAGAGAACAGAATCCGCATAACCACTACTGCCTCGGTTCAATGGAGGCGATGGCTCCATATCAGCTTCAGGGGGATGTGTTCGCCGGACGCATACGTAATGACCACAGCGTTTCTTGGTTAACGGTACAGCGGGGTCTGCGCGCTCAGCCAAGAGCTCGTCACCAAATGAATATGTCGGTCCTTTAAAATCAGCCGCATAAGCGTTGACCATGATTTCAGAAATAGCGACAGAGTCCGTTTTTTTCTTACCGTCGGCACGAAGAATGAGCCAATCATTATTCCGCGTATAACGGATTGCCACTCGTGCGCCCCGCCGCGTTAACGCCTCTTCAGTCCAAACGGGAGAAAGAACACCGTAATCGCTGAAGCCGATTTTCATACCAGGAGCTGCAGCATTGAGGTCACTCCAGAACGACCAATCTCGCCGGTTAAAAACACCCACCCCTGTTTTTACCGCCGCTAGGCTCTCAGGATAGGCACCGGATGCGACATGGATGCTGGTGAAGCCTAGCTGTTGAAACTGCGACAACTCGGTAGAAAACCGTTGAGTATCTGCGTTTGTCCATGTTTGCGGAGCAACACCGAGATCGATGATCAAACGCATCCGCAATCCATGAGCAGCTAGGGCGTTGTATGCCGTCGTAACATTGGCCAGGTGATCAGCGGTGATTGAAAGCGCAGCTACCCGTAAGCGCAGTGCCGCTTCACCAAAAGAGGCTGCCAAAGTCTGGAGTGGTACACCAAGCCCTGGTACATCGTAAGGATTGAACACAGGTACGATCGGGAGGCCCAGCCCGTTTGCCGAGGCCAGAAAGTCATGAAACTCACGCTTTCGGTTCGCCGTTAAAACCCCTTTAGGATCGGCATAATCGACCATCGCCGAACTGCCCCACGTGCCATGAAATGCGCCCATGAGATTAATGTGCTGGGCAGAATCTCTGACTTCTACGCAAGGAAGCACGTGCCTCCCTACGCCGGCAGCTACTTTTTTAAGCGCCTTCTGTTCGTAGGATTGCCATTTAATGATGGGAATATACGGGGGATGGTCAGGGAAATTTATCGCCATGCTATTACCGCTCCTTGGTGCACCTTGGTGGCAAAGGAATATCACGGCGCGCCAACCATTGCCATCGTCTGATCGTCTATTGCTCGCCCCCAAATCTAATTCTTGTGACAGCCGAATTGCACTGCGAACCAATCACGACGGCAAAAGCCCCTTTAGCCCCACTTTTTCCCGGACAACAGCTCCCGTTGAGCTAACTGGGGCTTTCGATGATACTGAGCTTTGGTAAGTGGTCGGCTTTCTGCTGCATCTACCAGTTCCAACTCCCCCTGACGCGTGTGGAATTACCTACATGGCAGTCAAGAAATCCCACCGTAGGCGTGGGCTCGGCTCTACCATGATGCGAGAGGCTATTGCCCGATACCCCAATGTTGAGTTGATCTTCCCGGTTAAGGAAGTTTCTTTCTACCAGCAGATGGGCGTTCAGGTGATTGACGCGGAAAATACACAGGTTGTGATGAACACCACGTCCGAAAATACGCCGGGACTGATGGGGATTGTTAACGCGGACCAGATCCTACACTCACCTCAAGCGAAGAAGATACATGCGCAACTCGTAGGCCGATTAGGTATAAAAATGATGGCTAATGCCGAGAAACAGCTCCAGCGCGAGGCAGCATCGTATGTTCACACTCGCCTTGCGACCCACTAACAGGAAGAGAATACCCAGATGCAAGAAGGAAAAGGTTCTTTGTTAAAAAACGCGTATCGAGCTTGTACTAATCCCGAAATATGGATAGTCAACATCTGTGCACTTTTGATAGGAGCTTGGTATTGGAATGGTTTCGATTATGAAAATCCAAATTTAATCAAAGCAGTCGTTACTATCATTGCTTTAATTTTTATGGGCGCTATATCATTGTTGATTTTTCTGCGAGATGACGGAGAGTTGCGTTGGTACCAAAGAAGTAAAAATCTTGGATCTAAATTACTATTATACAAAGAAATAAAAGACCTCCAAGATACACCAGTTAAAGATTTTTTATACGCGCACTACAGCTTGACCAAGTATAAGAATGCTACAGGCCTCGCTGTCGTATGGTCACTTTTGTGGGCTGCAGTATTACTCACAACACCGAAGTATGACGGGATCGAAAAGAGTTACCTAATTCCGGGTATTCCTATCATGTTTTTGGGTGCGTCTGTATTAGTACTGATTGTGACGGGGGCTTTTTTGTATGTATTTAAACAAAAAACAAAGAAAAATTGGTTCAGTCTTTCAAAGAACCCTCCGACAAACAAATATATTCCAAAGGGTTTTGAACCAGAGGTGGTATTGTGTAAGTCACCAGCGCCACTCTTAAACTGGGGAACACAAGATAAGTACAGGTGCAAAATTTCCGAAATCAATGGTAATAAAATGCCCAAGGGTAAAAAAAGAGACGAAATCGAGTGGAGTTATATCCCGCTTGAAAAATAATTTTAACTATTAAAATTAGATCTTCTCACCCCTAGCCCACGAATGTCGTGGGTTTCACCTGTGCCAGCTAAGATATTCGCACCTTCTTGGGTGCATTAATTGGAATGTATTCTAATGTTGATGATAAGCGTCCAGTATGAGGTGCTTATAAAGCATATCCCGTAGTGGTCAACTAATCCCGGACACGACGTTAAGCTTTTCCTCGGCCCGCGCTGACGGCAACCCATCGTTGAATCGGTGGGGCCGAATCCAGTTGTAGCGATGCATTAAAAAGTGGCTGATATCACGTTGTGCTTCCTGTGTAGTTCAATAGCCCAAGGTCGGTATCCATTCCGTTTTCAAGCTGCGGAATACGCGCTCCATCGGTGCGCTATCCCAGCAGTTTCCTCGTCGACTCATACTCTGACGCATGCGGTATCGCCACAATCGCTGGCGAAAGAGTCGGCTTGCATATTGGGCGGATTCAACCAGTCGTCGCAACACTGGATTGTTGAATTGATTTTAGATACTTATTTATTGCTTCGGCAGGTGTTTTCCAGCCTAATATTTTTCGAGGCCTTGTGTTCAACGTGAATCGCCCCGGGTTTCGTAGACACCTCTTGCCTTAAACTGAGGCCAATTAGGAGGTGCCATGAGCAACCCGCGTTACCCCGAAGAATTCAAAATCCAAGCGGTCAATCAAGTGACCGAAAAGAAGCTGCCGGTCGCTGATGTAGAGGCCCGTCTCGGCGTTTCGACGCATATCCTGACTCACCGTCAACTTCACGAGCGTCCAAGTCCTCTGGACGTCCCAATACGATCGCAGAAAACAAGGTGGTGAAAAGAGCGCTCTCCTCCTCCGCTATGAGAGGAAGTACCTGTTGAAGGTTTCGACGAGCTTCTTCCAACGTAGTCGCGATCGGAAATCGATGCAAGTTGGCCTGCAAGCTCTGCAAATCACTCAACGTGTAGGCAGCATTTGCATCGGTCATCCAACCCTGTTCGTGCATATCATGGATAAACTGGAAGCCCTCATCGAACTGATGGTTCTTCACCAGCGCCTTCGCGAGTTTGTCGATAATCAGCAGAAAGTTCGAGATCTTCGTCTCATCCTCGGTTTCCTCTGGCATCTGGTCATTGAAGGGAAGCCCCTGACTGAACCTGATAATACTTTCCTGATCCCTCCGCTCATTCCACTTCCTTGTGATCTCCTGCTGGGCAAAGACCTGCGCTTGCTCAAGCGTGTTGGCGGCGACCAACTGCTTCAATATTCGAACACGGTAGACCGGAGGCAGGGTGCTGAATAACGTGGCCACCCAGGCATTCGATCTGAGTCCGTGCTTTTTAAAGTACGTGAGGATTGTCCACTCACAGACCAGGCCTAGATCGCGCAGACCAGTTCGGATTCGCTCGCTTGATAGCTTCTTGTGATTTTCCTCATGGGCACCATCGTTGCCCAATTTCCGAATGCGGTGGAGGGAGTCAATGACATCCTGTGGGAAGAAGTGTTTGAGAAGGTCAATACGCCTGGAGAGTTTTGCGGTGCGCACGGCCCCACCATCCTTAGGATCCACCAGGTGAACGAGGACAGTTCTGAAAAGGTTTTCCAGGCAATTGCGGATGCTCACAGCCTTTTGATAAAGACGCGAGGCATCCCGTTCGTCTAGGTAATAGTCGAACGCCCTCTGAGGCATCAACGGTGGGTGATCAGCTTCCTGCATGGACAGCTCCTTAAGGTGGCTGCTCGCAAGTGAGTACTTTGCGCAGTGGTCGATAATACTAAAGTGAGATCATGCCGGGGAGCTGCCCTGAATCCATGAGATCAGCAAGAAGGCGCTGCCCGGCAGCGACTGTGTGCAGCCTCGCTGAAACTTATCGCAGCCTCAAGTGACGTCCATCATGCGTCGCGCAAGTGGAACTATTTGTGATCAAAAAAAGCCCGCAGATCGCGGGCTTGAAGTTGGGGTAGGAGCTTTTAGTGTGCATCGGCAAGATGCTTACGGCCTTGTTGAAACCACGACCGCGCTTCATCGTAGTTGCCTTTTTCGAGCGCAGTCATGACATGTGCCAGGCTGCCAACAGCGCGTTCCTTCGTGATTTGATCTGTTTTGTAAGCTTCGAGCACGTGCCCAAGGAAAGCGTCCATGTTTTCGTGGTCGCGATTGCTGAGTTCAGTTTTGCTGGTCATGCTTTTTCCTTCTTCAGTAATCAGGACACCACAAGGGTCCTGGTTCGATTGGCCCTGCCGGGATCCGGCAGGGGGGCGATTTCTCAATGAGAAGGTCTATTGAGTTGGTTGCAAGCCGAAGTTCAACTCCAGTCGCTTGGTGTAGTTCTCCAGAGTGCCTTTAAGCCCGATTGACTTGAGATTGATCTCTTCCTTCGCCAGGCGCTGCAAAAACGCTCTCATGTCGTTCTGAATGCTTTCAGGCAGCTCAATAGGGTCATCCGTCAGTTGGCCACTCAGCACCAGAACGTCATTGCGATGCTTGCGAATGTTTTTGCTATCGACCTGCTCACCGGATGCCTTCCGTGCCGATAAATCTAGCCAAGCATGCGCCTTGAGCGGGATCAGCCGGTCGACACCTATGAAGGTCAGTTGCTCATTACTTTGACGTCCCCCGATGAGGAAGTAGTAGTAGGGATCATCAAGCAAAATGGCCGACAAGCTAGAAACTGATTCATCAGTCGGAATGGGGGTCAGCGTGGCATCTTCTGGATGGTCAATACCGTCGGGCGAACGCGAGAACAACTCAAGTTGGGCAGGGTAGGCCTCATTTTCCGGATTCTGGAATCGGTAGAACACCGGTTTTTTTCCGTCAATTTCGCCAACCTGCCGGATCGTGTACCCGCCAGCCCGTACGAACTCCCAAAAGGCACCCACAAATTCCGAATTGAGGACTTCGATGACAAGTACGATATCGAGATCCTTTGTGGCTCGGAATGACTGGCCGGCTTCATCCATCGTAAGCCATGAAGCAACACCACCAATCAAGACAAACTGGTCACGATAGGCACTAAAATGCTGCCCGAAAACGTCTAATCCTCTGATTTCAGCCATGGAATATTTTCCTTAAGGTTGTCTAATGCTTGCTGGACACGTTCGTCCGGGTTGTCTTCCAAGCTCAGAAGCAGTGAAGCTTCATCTGCGATGTCTTTCCTTTCTTTCAGGCAGCGATACGCCCAGATCTCGACCCATGCCCGAGTCTCATCAACGGAGTGGGCCAACTTGAATTTTTTCTCTTCAACCATGGAATCGAATTGCTTTTTGGTCATGCCGAATACTGGCTGAGAAGGTCCAGCAAGCATTGTGCATTTGGCCAGTGCAGTCTCGCCTGCGAGAAAGACGCCGTTGCCTGCATGAAGCACCCGATCGATCGCGACCTTCCGTTTCACTGGAGAACGCATAAAGTGACGGGCTTTTTTGAAAAGATCGGATGGAGGCGCAGCGAACGAATAGTAGTTTTTGAATCCGAGACTTTGTGCTGGGTGGACGATGCCCAGCTTCAGCAACTGATCAATCACCTTGGCAAGGGTGACGCGGCTGTATTTGAACTCTCCCAAAAGCCCGTTGGACGGGAAGACAGTATTGCTGTCCCACCCCTGATACAGCCGCGCCAGTAGCATTGCTTGTGCCGCAGGGAGAAGGGCGGATACGTCCCCTTCATTGCGCCGAGTTCGGACGCTCTCCCGCAGGTCCATCGCCAACTCCGGGATGAACAACTGATAACCGGGCTGGATGAAATTGATATGGCTGTTGATCAAGCTGCGCCGCTCAGGTGGCGACAGCGCCGGGCACACATACACAACCACCTTGTCCGTGAATTTTTGTATCTGAGAAATATGCTTGCCAAGCGTTACTACACCTGGGTATTCGTCATCAAACGGCAGGAGCAGGACCATCAAAAACTTCGACTGCTTAACTCCGCTGCCCACCAAAAGAACAAGATTGAGGAGTTTGTAGGTTTCCTTGATGAAGTGGGGCACCTTTAGGTCTGAAGCTGGCTTCAGATGTGCTTCCACGCCCAATGTCGTCTCGAGGTAAAGACTGATTTCGCTCCGTAATACCGGCATTTGCGCCACTCTGTTAACCTGTTTTTTACACTGTAAACCACGGTGGTTAACAAGTCAAAAAAGTGGTTAACAGATCTGCCTGAGTTTAGCTTCGACGCGATATGACTGGTGATATTACCCCCTCCCTGAGACCGGTTGAGACTCAATAGCCACGATCGGAGATGTCGCTAAGTAATCACGGAGTTGAAATCCGATAGATGAGCCACCGTCGACGAGTCGACCAAGTATGTCCAGGGTGGCTCTGCGCAACTTGATATCTTGAATCAGAGCCTCTCGGTGCTCATGCACCGCGATTCAGCAAATCGTCTCTGCGTACCACAAGCTATTTCCATCGTCGAGCAAGTCAGCGGGGGCTCTGCGTAAGGCATCGCGTAAATGAGATAACGCCGAAGGTACCGCGGATACTATGCCGACGCCCGCCATCAACTGAAGCAGGTTTTCCAAGCCTACTCGGCTGTCGCCGACGGCGACTAGGCAATTAAAAATGAAGTTTGGACGAGATTTGAAAAGCTCCATGTCTCGCCAATTTCTAGGCCAGGGCGTTGAGCAAAATAGAAGCGTCCTAATTACTTTGTGGAATTGGCTGTGAGACCTACGGTTCTGGGTTCGTAGCGAGGCATCGCCAAAGACCTTGCCCATGCGGCTCTCAACCGTGGGCATCAATTAGTGATTGAGTACGAAGAGCAACACCGCCGCGCCAAAGCCTTTATGGTGCGTGTGTTTGCCGATTGGGTGGACGATGTCTCGCATCAATGGCCTGCTTATGCTTACGACGAACCCATCTACGAAGCCTTGTTGGCCAAGTGGCGCACTCCCAGCCCCGACGACCTGATGCCCTGCCTGTTGGCCGCGTGTGATCGCCACACTTGGCAAACCGGCAAAGAGAGCCAGAAGAATTCCTACGACTTCAATCAGGACTGGCACTTGGAGCGCGTGCCGGTGGAAATTCTCTATATCCTGCGCCTGCGCCAGTGGGAAGGTTTAGCCAATCCGCAGAAGATTGATCATCCGCTGCTGGCCGCGCCCTTTGACCAATTGCCGCCCGAGCAACCAGTCCTGAGTTGGACGAGTTGATGCAAGGTGTGCTCAAACGCGCGAGGGAAGACTGGCCACAGTACCCGCTTCACGACCCAGCGGGAAAACCACTTTTATTGACGCGAAAAAAAGCCCGCTTTCAGCGGGCTCTCCTTCGAATGGTCGGCTAATCATTGGTGCTTAGCCGAACCATCTATTTGTTAAAAACGCATTTAATCTGTAAACCTACACCTGATCAGAAATCCAGGTTGGACACGGCCAGTGCATTGCTCTCGATGAAGTCACGACGAGGCTCGACCGCATCACCCATCAGGGTGTTGAAGATCTGGTCGGCGCCAATGGCGTCTTCGATGGTCACACGCAGCATACGACGCTGAGCCGGGTCCATGGTGGTTTCCCACAGCTGATCCGGGTTCATTTCGCCCAGGCCTTTGTAGCGCTGGATGGTGTGACGCTTGGTGCTTTCAGCCATCAACCAGTCCAGGGCTTCCTTGAACTCCTTGACCTGCTTCTTGCGTTCACCACGCTGAATGTAAGCACCGTCGTCCAACAGGGTGCTCAGTTGCGCGCCGAGGGTGACGACCGTCTTATAGTCATTGCTGCCGAAGAAGTCGCGGTTGAAGGTGACGTAGTTCGACAAACCGTGGGAGATCAATTCGATCTCCGGCAGCCATACGTTACGTTCACGGTCTTCGCGCAGGCTGGCTTTATACACCAGGCCAGACTTCTCCACCGTGCGCAGACGCACTTCGTACTGGGCCAGCCAATCCTGCATGTGTGCATGATCGCCCAACTGTTCCAGGGTGATGGCCGGCAGGTAGATGAAGTGCTCGGTCAGCTCCTGAGGGTACAGGCGCGACAAGCGCTTGAGCGTCTTCATCACCATGCGGAAGTCATTGACCAGGCGCTCCAGCGCCTCCCCGGAGATACCTGGGGCTTCGTCGTTCAAGTGCAGGCTCGCATCTTCCAGAGCCGACTGCGTCATGTACTCTTCCATGGCGTCGTCGTCTTTGATGTATTGCTCTTGCTTGCCTTTTTTCACTTTGTACAACGGCGGCTGGGCAATGTAGATGTAGCCGCGCTCGATCAGTTCTGGCAACTGACGGAAGAAGAAGGTCAGCAGCAGGGTACGGATGTGCGAACCGTCGACGTCAGCATCGGTCATGATGATGATGTTGTGGTAGCGCAGCTTGTCGATGTTGTACTCGTCACGGCCAATGCCGCAGCCCAGTGCCGTGATCAAGGTGCCGACTTCCTGGGAGGAAATCATCTTGTCGAAGCGCGCTTTCTCGACGTTGAGGATCTTGCCCTTCAACGGCAGGATGGCCTGGGTGCGACGGTTACGACCCTGCTTGGCGGAACCGCCAGCAGAGTCACCTTCCACCAGGTACAGTTCGGAGAGGGCAGGGTCCTTCTCCTGACAGTCAGCCAACTTGCCCGGCAGACCGGCGATGTCCAGCGCGCCTTTGCGACGGGTCATTTCACGGGCTTTACGCGCCGCTTCACGAGCACGTGCGGCGTCGATCATCTTGCCGACAACCAGCTTGGCTTCGTTCGGGTTCTCCAGCAGGAAGTCGGAGAAGTACTTGCCCATCTCCTGTTCCACAGCGGTCTTCACTTCGGAAGACACCAGCTTGTCTTTGGTTTGGGAGCTGAACTTCGGATCCGGCACTTTTACCGAGATGATCGCCGTCAGGCCTTCACGGGCATCATCACCGGTGGTGGCGACTTTGTGCTTCTTCGCCAAGCCTTCCGCTTCGATGTAGGTATTGAGGTTACGCGTGAGCGCGGAACGGAAACCCACCAGGTGCGTACCGCCATCGCGCTGCGGAATGTTGTTGGTGAAGCACAACAGGTTCTCGTTGAAGCTGTCGTTCCACTGCAGGGCGATTTCAACGCCGATGCCGTCTTCACGCTGGATGTTGAAGTGGAACACCTGGTTGACCGCAGTCTTGTTGGTGTTCAGGTATTCAACGAACGCACGCAGGCCGCCTTCGTACTTGAACAACTCTTCCTTGGCGCTGCGCTCATCCTTGAGGATGATGCCGACACCGGAGTTGAGGAACGACAGTTCGCGAATCCGCTTGGCCAGGATGTCCCAGCTGAAGTGGATGTTCTTGAAGGTTTCAGCCGAAGGCTTGAAGTGGATCTGGGTGCCTGTGGTTTCACTGTCGCCGACGATTTTCATCGGTTCCTGTGGCACGCCGTGGACGTAAGTCTGTTCCCAGATCTTGCCGCTGCGGCGTACGGTGAGCACCAGCTCTTCGGACAGCGCGTTCACTACCGACACACCTACACCGTGCAAGCCACCGGATACTTTGTAGGAGTTGTCGTCGAACTTACCGCCGGCGTGGAGCACGGTCATGATGACCTCTGCCGCCGAGACGCCTTCTTCTTTATGCACATCTACCGGAATACCGCGGCCGTTGTCGCGCACGGTAATGGATTCGTCCGGGTGGATGATGATGCTGATGTCGTCGCAGTGACCGGCCAGAGCTTCGTCGATGGAGTTATCGACCACCTCGAACACCATGTGGTGCAGACCGCTACCATCATCGGTGTCGCCAATGTACATACCGGGACGTTTGCGTACGGCATCCAAACCTTTCAGCACTTTAATGCTGGTCGAGTCGTACGTGTTTTCTTCGCTCATGCCTTCACTCCCGATGGTCGTGGGTCTGGGTGATACGGCCTTGTTCCACGTGGAACAAAGCGACTGGCGTTTCCGTCTGCCAGCCTTCCCTCAATAATTCGTGGTCTACACAGGTGATAAACACTTGGCAGCGTAAGTCTTCCAATAAGCGGCATAACGCGCGGCGGTGTTGCTCGTCGAGTTCGGACGGCAAGTCATCCACCAGATAAATACACTGACCGCGTCGGGCCTGGCTGACCAGGTGCCCCTGCGCGATACGCAATGCACACACCACCAACTTTTGCTGGCCGCGGGACAGAATATCCGCAGCATTGTGAGCGCCTAATCTAAGACGCAAATCAGCACGTTGGGGTCCGGCCTGGGTGTGGCCAATCTGCTGGTCACGCTGCAGGGAGGTCGCAAGCACTGCACTCAGCTCGCGTTCCTTGTCCCAACCACGGTAATAACTCAGCGTCAGCCCCTCGAGGTCCAACAGCTCGCTCAAGGTCTGCTCAAAGACTGGTTTCAAGGCTTTGATATAGGCACGGCGGTATTCATCTATTTCGTCGCTGGCCAGGCACAGCTCCCGGTCCCAGGCCGCTTGTGAAGCGGCGTCAAGTGTACCATGCCGCAGCCATGAGTTCCGCTGCCGCAGGGCCTTCTGCAAGCGCTGCCACGTGGCCATGAAACGGGGTTCCACGTGGAACACGCCCCAATCGAGGAATTGCCGGCGAATTTTTGGTGCACCTTCCAACAAGCGGAAACTGTCGGGGTTGATCAACTGCAACGGCAGGATTTCCGCCAACTGCGCTGCGCTGCGCGCATTCTGCCCATCGATGCGAATCTGAAACTCCCCACTGCGATCACGGGATATCCCCAGGGCGCTGTGCCCACCCTCAGCCAATTCAACTTGGCCAAATACCGTGCACGCCAACTGCTCGTATTGGATCACCGGCAACAAGCGAGCGCTGCGAAAGGAACGGGCGAGCCCCAGCAGGTGGATGGCTTCCAGCACGCTGGTTTTTCCACTGCCATTGGCGCCATGAAGAATGTTGATGCGAGGAGAAGGGGAGAAGGTCACCGGGTGCAGATTGCGCACCGCGGTGACCGAGACACGACTGAGGGACATCTAGCTTCTGCTGAGCATGATTACAGACGCATCGGCATAACAACATAAGCCGAGTCGTCGTTATCGGATTCTTGTACCAGTGCGCTGCTATTGGAGTCCGACAGAATCAGGCGAACCTGTTCGGTGGTCATCACCCCCAGCACGTCCAGCAGGTAGCTCACGTTGAAGCCGATCTCCAGGTTGCCGCCGTTGTAGTCGACGCCGACTTCTTCTTCCGCCTCTTCCTGTTCCGGGTTGTTCGCCTGGATCTTCAGCTGACCATTGGCCAGTTGCAGACGAATACCTCGATACTTCTCGTTAGACAGAATGGCGGTACGGCTGAACGCTTCACGCAAGGCCTGGCGATCGCCAAGTACCAGCTTGTCGCCACCTTTAGGCAACACGCGCTCGTAGTCGGGGAACTTGCCGTCGACCAGCTTGGAGGTGAAGGTGAATTCGCCGGTGGTCGCGCGGATGTGGTGCTGACCCAGAACGATGCTGACGTTGCCATCCGGCTCAGTCAGCAAACGCGCCAATTCGAGGATACCTTTACGCGGCACGATGACCTGGTGACGATCCGGCTGGCCGATATCGGCGCGCATCGAACACATCGCCAGGCGGTGACCATCAGTGGCGACCGCGCGAATGATCCCTTCGGACACTTCCAGCAGCATGCCATTAAGGTAGTAGCGCACGTCCTGCTGGGCCATGGCGAAGCTGGTGCGCTCGATCAAGCGACGCAGCTTGCTCTGCTCCAGGCTGCAGGTCAGCGAACCTGGGCCTTCTTCCACCGTCGGGAAATCGTTGGCCGGCAAGGTGGAGAGGGTGAAACGGCTGCGCCCGGCTTTGACCACCAGTTTCGATTCATCAACCTTGATGTCGATCAGCGCGTCGTTCGGCAGGCTCTTGCAGATATCCATCAGCTTGCGTGCCGGCACGGTGATCTCGCCAGGTTCGGCGGGCTCTTCGAGCTGCACGCGGCCAACCAGTTCGACTTCCAGGTCAGTACCGGTCAGGGACAACTGCTGGCCTTCGACCACCAGTAATACGTTGGAAAGCACCGGCAAGGTCTGTCGGCGCTCGACGACGCCTGCGACCAGTTGCAGGGGTTTCAACAGGGCTTCGCGTTGAATGGTGAAATGCATGGTCTAGTCCCTTGCCTTAATAAGCTGCGCTGGTGTCATCAGGTAGTCAGTGTACGCAGCAGGTTCTTGTAGTCCTCGCGAATATCCGCGTCGGATTCCTTAAGTTCGTTGATCTTGCGGCACGCGTGCAAAACCGTGGTGTGGTCGCGACCACCAAATACATCACCGATTTCCGGCAGGCTGTGGTTGGTCAACTCTTTGGAGAGGGCCATGGCCACCTGGCGCGGGCGTGCGACCGAGCGCGAACGGCGCTTGGACAGCAGGTCGGAAATCTTGATCTTGTAGTACTCGGCAACGGTGCGCTGGATGTTATCCACACTCACCAGTTTGTCCTGCAGCGCCAGCAAGTCTTTCAGGGATTCGCGAATCAGCTCGATGGTGATGTCGCGCCCCATGAAGTGGGAGTGCGCGATGACCCGCTTGAGCGCACCTTCGAGTTCACGCACGTTGGAACGAATACGTTGGGCAATAAAGAACGCGGCATCGTGGGGCAGGTCGACTTTGGCCTGGTCGGCCTTTTTCATCAGGATCGCGACGCGAGTTTCCAGCTCGGGCGGCTCTACGGCAACCGTCAAACCCCAGCCGAAGCGCGACTTCAAGCGCTCCTCAAGGCCTTCGATTTCTTTCGGATAACGGTCACTGGTGAGGATCACCTGCTGTCCGCCTTCGAGCAGGGCGTTGAACGTGTGGAAAAACTCTTCCTGGGAACGTTCCTTGCGCGCGAAGAACTGAATGTCATCGATCAGTAACGCATCAACGGAGCGGTAAAAGCGCTTGAACTCGTTGATGGCGTTGAGTTGCAGGGCCTTGACCATGTCAGCCACGAAGCGCTCCGAATGCAGGTAGACCACCTTGGCATTCGGGTTCTTCTTTAACAGATGGTTACCCACAGCGTGCATCAAGTGCGTTTTACCCAAGCCGACGCCGCCATAAAGGAAGAGCGGGTTGTAACCGTGCTTGGGGTTGTCGGCCACTTGCCAGGCGGCCGCACGGGCCAACTGGTTGGACTTGCCCTCGACGAAATTCTCGAAGGTAAACGTGCGGTTCAGGTAGCTGGTGTGCTTGAGCGCACCCTCGACCTGCACGGTGCGCTGCTCGGCACGAACGGGAGCTTGTTGAGAACTGGCTCCGGCCATGGGATCGAAGCTGTCACGGGACGGCTCTTCGTTCTGCGGTGCATTTTTAGGCGCAGATGATTTGGCGGGCGTCGGTGCAGGCGCTGCAGCAACCGGTGCAGCCTGGGACTGCGAGGCAGCCGCAGCCAATGGCGCATTCGGGGCAGCGCGAGGGGCGGAGCTGCGTTTGCTGCCTATTAATAAGGAAAGCACGGGGGCGATGCCGTTGCCATGTTCGTCGAGCAATTCGAGAACGCGGCTCAGGTACTTCTCGTTGACCCAGTCGAGAACAAAACGATTGGGCGCGTAGACACGCAACTCGTCGCCTTCGGCTTCGACCTGTAGCGGACGGATCCAGGTGTTGAATTGCTGGGCAGGCAGCTCATCGCGCAAAAGCTCCACGCACTGCTGCCAAAGTTCCACTGACACGGATATCCCCTAAGTTGAAAGCCGGTGAGGCAAAAACAGCCGCCATTGTAGCGGCCAGCCGTCCACTTATCCACATGAAGGTTGCTCACAGGGCACCCAAAATCAACGCCTTAACTGGAATAAAGGCGACCGCCGGTCTGTGAATAAGCTCTGTGGATAACCGTACCTGAGCTCGTTGCACAAGTAGGAGCAAAAGTCTGTGGGTAACTGGCCTGTGGATAACAACCCATTCCACCCACAGCTTATCCGACAGCGCAGCACAGGCAGAGCACCGTTTCTCCCCTGTGTTGTCATCCTCTGTACACCACGTCGAATATGGCCTGAACGTAGTTATCCACAGAAGAACGCCTCTCTAGCTTTTATAAGCTTTACAGAAAAGCTTTAAATAACTTCCTTCTTTATTTTTATATCTATGTCACTCCTCGTGGAAGCCAGGCGGATGGAAAGGGCGAGGTGGCCTCCAGATATCTAATTGAAGGAAAAGCTGGTTGGAAATTGACCTAGAGGCTTGCTTTCTCTAGAATCGCCGGTCTCTTAAAACGGGGGCCATTCCGGCCCGTTGTGGACGAACCAGGTAACAACGCCATGAAACGTACTTTCCAACCAAGCACCATCAAACGCGCCCGTACTCACGGCTTCCGTGCTCGCATGGCTACCAAGAACGGCCGTGCTGTCCTGTCGCGTCGCCGCGCCAAAGGTCGTGCGCGTCTGGCAGTTTGATAATCCGGTACTGGTGGTGAGTCAGGACTTCAGTCGGGAAAAGCGTCTGCTAACCCCCCGGCACTTCAAGGCAGTCTTTGACTCCCCCACCGGCAAGGTTCCGGGGAAAAATCTCCTGCTCCTTGCGCGTAACAACGATCTTGATCACCCCCGTCTCGGGTTGGTGATCGGCAAGAAGAGCGTAAAGCTCTCCGTTGAGCGCAATCGCCTCAAGCGTCTGATGCGCGAATCGTTTCGCCTCCACCAGGACACTCTGGTTGGGTGGGATATTGTTATCGTCGCGCGCAAAGGCTTGGGGGATGTAGAAAACCCCGAATTGATTCAGCATTTCGGCAAGCTCTGGAAACGTCTGGCGCGTACCCACAAACCAGCACCAGCAGTCAGCACCGAAACTGTAGCGGTAGACAGCCTTGATGCGTAAACTGGCAATCGTTCCGATCCAGTTTTATCGCTATGCCATTAGTCCTCTGATGGCCAGCCACTGTCGTTTCTACCCCAGTTGTTCCTGCTACGCGTTAGAAGCCATAGAAAACCATGGTCTTCTGCGCGGTGGCTGGCTGACCTTTCGTCGTTTAGGTCGCTGTCATCCGTGGAATGCCGGTGGTTATGACCCGGTTCCACCTATCCCTACCTCCCGTTCTTCTTCGATGGCCGAGTAATCATGGATATTAAACGCACGATCCTGATCGTCGCCCTGGCAATCGTGTCCTACGTCATGGTCCTGAAATGGAACCAGGACTACGGCCAGGCTGCCCTGCCGACTCAGAATGTTGCTACCAATCAGGCTGCGCCGGCTATTCCGGACACCCCGCTGGGTAACAATGCGTCCGCGAGTGCCGATGTTCCCAGCGCGAATGGCGAGACAAGTGCCCCGTTGGAAACGCCAGTTGTCACCAACAAAGACCTCATCCACGTTAAAACGGATGTGCTCGACCTGGCGATCGACCCGCAGGGTGGCGATATTGCCCAGCTGAAGCTGCCGCTTTATCCACGTCGCCAAGACCATCCGGATGTTCCGTTCCAGCTGTTCGATAACGGCGGTGAACGTACTTATCTGGCGCAAAGTGGCCTGACCGGCACCAATGGTCCGGACGCTCGTGCTACCGGTCGTCCGATTTATTCGACCGAGCAGAAGAGTTATCAACTGGCTGATGGCCAGAACCAGTTGAACGTCGACCTGAAATTCAGCCTCGACGGCGTCAATTACATCAAGCGTTTCAGCTTCACCCGTGGTTTGTACGATTTGAAGGTCACTTACCTGATCGACAACACCAGCGACAAGGCCTGGAGCGGCAACCTGTTTGCCCAGCTCAAGCGTGACGCCAGCTCTGACCCTTCTTCCAGCACCGCCACCGGCACCGCGACTTACCTGGGCGCCGCCCTGTGGACAAGTAACGAGCCGTACAAAAAAGTGTCGATGAAAGACATCGACAAGGGCGCGCTGAAAGAAACCGTTCAAGGTGGCTGGGTAGCGTGGCTGCAGCACTACTTCGTGACCGCGTGGATCCCGAACAAGGGTGAAGCGAACCTGGTGCAAACCCGCAAGGACAGCCAGGGCAACTACATCATTGGTTTTACTGGCCCGGCGTTGACCGTCGCACCAGGTGCCAAGGCTGAAACCAGCGCCACCCTGTATGCCGGCCCGAAAAGCCAGGCGGTACTGAAAGAGTTGTCCCCAGGCCTGGAACTGACTGTGGATTACGGCTTCCTGTGGTTCATTGCCCAGCCGATCTTCTGGCTGCTGCAACATATCCACAGCATCGTCGGTAACTGGGGCTGGTCGATCATCTTCCTGACCATGCTGATCAAGGGGATCTTCTTCCCGCTGTCGGCCGCCAGCTACAAGTCGATGGCGCGCATGCGTGCCGTGGCGCCGAAACTGGCTGCGCTGAAAGAGCAACATGGTGACGACCGGCAGAAAATGTCGCAGGCCATGATGGAGCTGTACAAGAAAGAGAAGATCAACCCGCTGGGTGGATGCTTGCCGATTCTGGTACAGATGCCGGTATTCCTGTCGCTGTACTGGGTACTCCTGGAAAGCGTGGAAATGCGCCAGGCACCGTTCATGCTGTGGATAACCGACCTGTCGATCAAGGACCCGTTCTTTATCCTGCCGATCATCATGGGCGCAACCATGTTTATCCAGCAGCGTCTGAACCCGACTCCGCCGGACCCGATGCAGGCCAAGGTAATGAAAATGATGCCAATCATCTTCACCTTCTTCTTCCTGTGGTTCCCAGCGGGCCTGGTACTGTACTGGGTAGTCAACAACGTGTTGTCGATCTCCCAACAGTGGTACATCACACGTAAAATCGAAGCGGCTACCAAAAAAGCCGAGGCGTAATTTACTCTGTGGATAACCACTCAAGACGCCCCCTAGTGGGGCGTTTTGCTTTCCGACACTTTACTTCTGGAACCTGCTGATGAGCGCTCCCCGTGAAACCATCGCTGCTGTCGCAACCGCTCAAGGTCGCGGCGGCGTCGGTATCGTTCGAATTTCCGGGCCGCTCGCCAGCGCGGCCGCCAAGGCGATCAGCGGACGGGAGTTGAAGCCGCGGTTCGCCCATTACGGTCCGTTTCTGGATGGCGACGCAAGTGTGCTGGACGAGGGCTTGGCGCTCTACTTCCCGGGGCCAAACTCCTTCACGGGTGAAGATGTATTGGAACTGCAGGGCCATGGTGGTCCGGTTGTCCTGGACATGTTGCTGCAACGTTGCCTGCAATTGGGCTGCCGCCTGGCCCGTCCGGGTGAATTCAGCGAGCGCGCATTCCTCAACGACAAACTCGACCTGGCTCAGGCCGAGGCCATCGCCGATCTGATCGAGGCCAGTTCTGCACAGGCTGCGCGCAACGCATTGCGTTCGTTGCAGGGGGCGTTTTCCCTGCGTGTGCATAACTTGACCGAGCAGCTGATCAGCCTGCGTATCTATGTCGAGGCGGCCATTGATTTTCCTGAGGAGGAAATTGATTTCCTCGCCGATGGCCATGTCCTTTCAATGCTGGATAAGGTCCGCGATGAGTTATCCACAGTGTTGCGCGAAGCCGGGCAGGGGGCATTGCTGCGTGACGGCATGACCGTGGTGATTGCGGGGCGACCCAATGCCGGCAAGTCCAGCCTGCTCAATGCATTGGCGGGACGCGAAGCAGCCATCGTTACCGAAATTGCCGGTACCACTCGCGACATCCTGCGCGAACATATCCACATTGATGGCATGCCGTTGCACGTGGTCGATACGGCAGGGTTGCGCGACACCGATGACCAGGTGGAGAAGATTGGCGTAGAACGCGCGCTCAAAGCCATTGGCGAAGCCGACCGTGTGTTGTTGGTGGTGGACGCCACCGCCCCTGAGGCGGTGGATCCTTTTGCGTTGTGGCCGGAATTCCTCGAGCAACGGCCAGACCCAGCCAAAGTGACCCTGATCCGGAACAAGGCCGACCTGACGGGTGAAACCATCGCGATGCAAACCAGCGAGGATGGCCATGTGACTATCAGCCTGAGTGCCAAATCCGCGGGTGAGGGCCTGGAGTTGCTACGTGACCACCTCAAGGCCTGCATGGGCTACGAGCAGACCTCGGAAAGCAGCTTCAGTGCACGCCGCAGGCATCTGGAGGCGCTTCGCCATGCCAGTGCGGCGTTGGAGCACGGGCGAGCACAGCTGACCCTGGCGGGCGCCGGAGAGCTGCTGGCTGAGGATTTGCGTCAGGCGCAGCAGCTGCTAGGTGAGATTACCGGCGCATTCAGCTCCGATGACTTGCTTGGCCGAATCTTTTCCAGTTTCTGTATCGGCAAATAGCCAGGTCTTTACCAGTTATAGGACACCGTACCCAACAGGGTGCGGCTGTCACCCCAATAGCAGCGCCCCGCATCGTTGCAACCGGACACATACTCCTTGTCGAACAGGTTCTTCGCGTTCAGGTCCACTGACCAGTGCGGGTCGATCTGATACCCCACCACGGCATCCACCAACGTGACACTGCCTGCATCCAACTTCCCGTAGAGCGTCGGCGCCGTGTAGGAAAAAGTGCTGTCGAAATAACGCACACCTCCCCCCACAGACAGGCCCTTGAGCTGACCCTCCAGGAAACGGTATTTGCTCCATACCGAAGCTTGATTGCGAGGAACGCCGGTCATCTGGCGCCCTTCGACCAGGGAGGTGGCGGAATCCTTGGTAATCCGCGCGTCAGTGTAGGTATAAGCCGCCGTTACGTTCAGGTTGGGCGTAAGGTTGCTGTTGATTTCAACTTCGGCGCCCTTGGCGCGGCTCTCACCCACCTGACGATAGCTGTTGGTGGTGGCATCCAGGTAGGTGTCGTCCTGTTTGCGCAAGTCGTACACCGACAGCGTCATCGCCGTGTCCCAGCCGATCGGCTCGTACTTCACACCCGCTTCATATTGGCTGCTGGTGATGGGTTTCAATGGGGCGCCGGCATTGGAAATCTGCTGGACCGGAACGAATGCCGTGGAATAGCTGACATACGGCGTGAGGCCGTTGTCGAACTGGTACATCACGCCACCTTGGTAGGTGAACTTGCGGTCTTGACTGCCGGTGCTGCTGGCCTTGTTGACCTTGTCGCGGAAATCGCTGTCGACCCAGTCCTGCCGCCCCCCGAGCAGGAACAGCCAGTGGTCATACTTGCTCTGGATCTGAGCGTATGCGCCCTTCATCTGTTGCTCGAGCAAGGTGTTTTGCACCGCGATCGGCGTGAGCGGTTCGCGCAGGTACACCGGGTTATACACATTGATGGTACCGGCGAAACCGGCGTCCCAATCCTGGTTGAACGAGGTGCGGTCGTAACTGGCGCCAAACAACACAGTGTTTTCCAGTGCGCCGATATCGAATTTGCCCTCGAGCTGATTATCCAGGGAATAAACCATGGATTTGTTGTAGCGATCGTAGGCGGTCATGTTCAGCTGAGTACCGAAGCCCCGATTATTCAGTGCGCTCGGCCAGGTTTCATGGCGGTTGATGCGTGACTGCATGTACCGGGAATTCTGACGGAACTGCCAGTCGTCGTTGAAGCTGTGGCTGAACTCGTAACCGGTGCTCCAGGCTTCGCGCTCAAAGGTATTCCAATCCGGGTCGCCGAGCATGGTGTGCTTGGACAGTTTACCGTTGGGATTAGTAAGCAAAGTGCCTGCAGCCGGCAGGCCGAGTTCCAGGTTGGTGTGGTCCTTCTGGTAGTTGGCCAGGAGGGTCAGGGTGTTGTAGTCGTCGAAATTCAGGGTCAGGGAAGGGGCGATGTAAACACGATCATCCGGTACATGGTCGGTCTGCGTGTCGGATTTGCGGCCCAGCATTACCAGGCGGCCGAGAACATTGTCGCTGTCATTGAGCGGACCGGAGATATCCACACCCAGTTGGCGTCGGTTGTTTGAGCCATACCCCAATTGCACCTCGCCGCGCGGGTTGGCGGTCGGATGTTTGCTCACCAGGTTGACCAAACCGCCCGGTGCGTTCTCACCGTAGAGCAGCGAAGAAGGACCGCGAAACACTTCGACCCGCTCCAGGCCATACGGCTCGCTGGTGGTGTCGTACCGATTACCTTGCACACGTAGTCCGTCTCTCAACAGGCCGTAACCGTAGTCCGTGGCGTTGAAGCCTCGAATGAAAAAGAGATCGCCCGCCAGCCCGTCGCCCGCGGCAAAAGGCGGCGCGAAGATGCCGGGTACGTACCCCAGCACTTCGGTCAGTGTCTGCGATTTCTGATCCTTGATACGTTGCCCGGTCACCACCGATACCGAACGGGGTGTCTGCGACAGAGGCGTACTGGTTTTGGTGCCGACCCGGCTGTTCTGGGCCTTGTAGCCCACATCCCCCGCTATATCCTGATTGAAGCCATCCGGTTGATAAGCACTGACGGTGGTGGGTGCGAGCGTGAGCTGGCCCGTAGGGACTGTGTGCAATCCATAGCTGCCGGGAGCCTGGGCGACGGCTTGCAACCCGGAATTCTGCAGCAGCAGGGCGAAACCTTGATCCACCGAATAATCACCATTGAGTCCGGAAGTGGTCAGCCGTGAAGTCTGTTGTGGCGAGAAGGACAGGATCACATTGGCCCGGGCGGCAAACTGGCTTAACGCACTGTCCAGGGGACCGGCTGCGATGACGTAGTGCTGGGTGGTGCTGGCGGCCATAACCCCTGTGGATAACAACGTACCGCCGGTGCTGGCAAGCAGCAGGCCGTAGGTGATGGCATGGCAGGAAAGTCGCTGACGGAGCGGGATGGAAAGGCGCATAGATGGGTAAGCCCTGAAGGTAGCGTCGTGATTACCTGAAGGGCCGTGCGTGATAAAAAAAAGATAACCCCCCTGAGGATTATTTTTTATCAACCGATCCGGTTAACCGACACCCAGTAGCGCGTGAAGTACTTCACCCGGATCGGCAGGGTCGCTTGCAGGTTGGCCAGTACCGCGTCGGTTGAGTCCAGGCGGAACGCGCCGGAAACGCGCAGTTGAGCCGAAGCCGGATCACAGTTCAGCACGCCCGGCCGATAGCGCGCCAACTCATCGATGACATCGCCGAGTCTGGCATCGAGCACGATCAATTGACCGTCCGCCCAGGCGGCTTGCGCCACGCCATATCGCTGGGGGAGGCTAATCGTGTGTCGATCAAAATCAGCGCTTTCCCCAGCTCCGAGGGTCTGGTTGTGGTCGGGTTGATCGCCCGGGGACAAATTGACCCGATCTTCCAGCACACCGACCCGGGTGAAATCCGGCAATTGGCGGACAGTAAACCGAGTGCCCAGTGCCTGAACCCGCCCGTGGCGAGTCTCCACATACAAGGGCGTGTTGGCGCCACGTTTGCCACTGTGGATAAGTACTTCACCTTCACGCAGGCGAATCAAGCGTTGGCGTGAGTCGAACATCACATCAATGGCTGTGCTGGTGTTGAGATCAACCTGAGTGCCGTCGGCCAGTTCGACCCTTCGATGTTTACCCACAGGCGTGCGGTAGTCGGCCCATACGTTACCCACGGACGTGTGTTGTTGAATGTTCCAACCCAAATACCCGCTGCCGCCCAGTACCAGCATCCACTTGAGCACCTGGCGGCGCTTCTGCGTGCTGGTCAATGCGCGGCGTGTGAAGTCCTGGGGCAGGGCGCCAAGGCTGCGCTGCAACTGCTCCAACTGGTTCCAGGCCGCCTGATGGGAAGGGTCGCCATTGAGCCATTGTTGCCAGGCCAGCCGATCAGCCGGCGTCGGCGATTGCGCCTGGAACTGCACATACCAACTGGCGGCCGTCTCGAATGTCTTGCGATCAGGGGCGGGCATCAGAGACTGGCCATGATCAGTGAACACTCGGTCAGGGCACGGACCATATGTTTCTTCACAGTGGTCAATGACACCCGCAGTTGATCGGCGATCTGTTGATAAGTCAGCCCCTCGATCTGCGACAGCATGAAGATCCGTCGAGCACGTTCGCCCAAGCTGCACAGTGCCTTATCCACAGCCACCAGGGTTTCGATAATGATTGCCTTGTCTTCTTCACTGATGGCGGTGGCTTCAGGACGCTCGGCCAGGGTTTGCTTATAAGCCTGCTCAATGGCGTGCCGGCGATAGCGATCAATCACCAGGCCCCTTGCAATGGTCGCCAGATAATCCCGTGGCTCAAGGATCTGCACGGCGTCGCGTCCACCCAGGATACGCACGAACGTATCGTGGGCCACGTCGGCTGCATCGCAGGCGTTATGCAATTTGCCTTTGAGCCACCCGTGTAACCACGAATGGTGTTGCTCATAGATGCGCTGCACAGCTGCCGTGTGTGAAGGAGGGGACATAGGCGCGACGAGGTAGGTTAATGATAATCGCTATTATTAACTGCCCTCGTGTGTTCCCACAATAGCCGTCTTGACCGCGAATCCGCGTTGAATCCCTGGGCCGGTCGACATTGAATCAGCCGTTTCTGTGGATTAAGCCCTGTGAATAACCGCTCTTGTGCCCGGTTGATAACCACGCTTGAAACCTGAGTAAAAACCCGCCTGTGGATAACCAGCTGTTTAATCCACAGGTTTAAAGCACTTATCCAAGCCCCTCATTGGCACATGACCACAGACTTTTGAATCCCTGTACACGACGTAGATAAAGGCCTGTAGAAATCTATCCACAGAAAAGCTGCTCAGTAGAAATAAACATAAAAACAAAGATTTAATAAATTTCTCTCTTTTAATTTCTATTGTCCGTGATCCATCCACAGCTGGTTAAATTTTGTGCAAAGGGTTCTTTAGGCAGGGCGAAGTCCCTATACTTGCCGCCATAAGCTGCAAAACTCTTTCAACCAACAATTCCTGATTACCTACATAAGCAGGCACGAGGTGCGTGGTGGATTTCCCTTCCCGTTTTGAAGTGATCGTCATCGGCGGCGGTCATGCCGGTACCGAGGCAGCACTGGCGTCAGCACGCATGGGCGTAAAAACCCTGTTGCTGACGCACAACGTGGAAACCCTCGGCGCCATGAGTTGCAACCCTGCCATTGGTGGCATCGGCAAAAGCCATCTGGTCAAGGAAATCGATGCCCTTGGCGGCGTAATGGCCATGGCCACCGACAAAGGTGGTATTCAATTTCGCGTGCTCAACAGCCGCAAAGGCCCGGCCGTACGTGCCACTCGTGCACAAGCCGACCGTATTTTGTACAAGGCCGCGGTACGTGAAACCCTGGAAAACCAGCCGAACCTGTGGATATTTCAACAGGCCGCAGACGACCTGATCGTCGAGCAGGACCAGGTACGCGGGGTTGTCACGCAAATGGGCCTGCGCTTCTTCGCAGAATCCGTGGTGTTGACCACCGGGACCTTCCTTGGCGGACTTATCCACATCGGCCTGCAGAACTATTCCGGTGGTCGCGCCGGTGATCCGCCGTCGATTGCCCTGGCACACCGTCTGCGTGAATTGCCGCTGCGCGTGGGCCGTTTGAAAACCGGGACTCCGCCGCGTATCGACGGACGTTCTGTGGATTTTTCGGTGATGACCGAACAGGCCGGCGATACGCCGATCCCGGTCATGTCTTTCATGGGTTCCAAGGAGCAGCACCCCAAACAGGTCAGCTGCTGGATTACCCATACCAATGCGCGTACCCACGAAATCATTGCCGCGAACCTCGACCGTTCGCCGATGTATTCCGGGGTGATCGAAGGCATCGGCCCGCGTTACTGCCCGTCGATTGAAGACAAGATCCATCGCTTTGCCGACAAGGAAAGCCACCAGGTGTTTATCGAGCCCGAAGGCTTGACGACTCACGAGCTGTACCCGAACGGGATTTCCACTTCCCTGCCGTTCGACGTGCAAATCCAGATCGTGCAGTCGATTCGCGGCATGGAAAACGCCCACATCGTTCGCCCTGGCTACGCCATCGAGTACGACTATTTCGATCCGCGTGACCTGAAATACAGCCTGGAAACCAAGGTGATCGGCGGCTTGTTCTTCGCCGGGCAAATCAATGGCACCACCGGTTACGAAGAAGCCGGCGCCCAGGGTTTGCTGGCCGGTACCAACGCTGCACTGCGAGCACAGGGCAAAGACAGCTGGTGCCCGCGTCGCGATGAAGCGTATATCGGCGTGTTGGTCGACGACCTGATTACCCTGGGCACCCAGGAACCGTACCGGATGTTCACGTCCAGGGCCGAATATCGCCTGATCCTGCGCGAAGACAACGCCGATCTGCGCTTGACCGAAAAAGGTCGCGAGCTGGGTTTGGTCGATGACGCGCGCTGGGCGGCCTTCTGCAAAAAACGCGAGAGCATTACCCTCGAAGAGCAGCGCTTGAAGAGCACCTGGGTTCGTCCGGGTACTGAACAGGGTGATGCGATCGCCGAAAAATTCGGCACGCCGCTGACGCACGAATACAACTTGCTCAACCTGCTATCGCGTCCGGAGATCGATTACGCCGGCCTGGTCGAAGTGACCGGCGGCGGCGCAGAAGATCCACAGGTCGCCGAACAGGTGGAAATCAAGACCAAATACGCCGGTTACATTGATCGCCAGCAGGACGAGATCGCTCGCCTGCGCGCCAGTGAAAACACAAAGCTGCCTGTGGATATCGACTACACCGGCATTTCCGGGCTGTCGAAGGAAATTCAAAGCAAGCTGGGGATAACTCGGCCGGAAACCCTCGGCCAGGCTTCACGTATCCCCGGCGTTACCCCGGCAGCAATTTCGCTGTTGATGATTCATTTGAAAAAACGCGGCGCGGGCCGTCAGTTGGAGCAAAGCGCTTGAGTTCGTTGGTCACCTCGCAACACGCCGAAGAGTTATCCACAGGTGCGCGCCAGTTGGGCGTCGACCTGACCGAAGCCCAGCACGCCTTGCTGATGGGCTACCTGGCCCTGTTGATCAAATGGAACAAGGCTTACAACCTGACCGCAGTGCGTGATCCGGACGAAATGGTCTCGCGCCATCTGCTCGACAGCTTGAGCGTGATGCCGTTTATCGAAAACGGTCGCTGGCTGGACGTCGGCAGCGGCGGCGGCATGCCTGGCATTCCGCTGGCCATCCTGTTTCCCGAGTCGCAAGTGACCTGTCTGGACAGCAACGGCAAGAAGACCCGCTTCCTGACCCAGGTCAAACTCGAACTCAAGCTGGACAACCTGCACGTTGTCCACAGCCGCGTCGAAGCCTTTACGCCTGAACAGCCCTTCAACGGAATTGTTTCCCGGGCGTTCAGCAGCATGGAGAACTTCAGCAACTGGACTCGCCACCTGGGCGACCACGACACCCGCTGGCTGGCAATGAAGGGCGTCCATCCAAGCGACGAGCTGTTAGCATTGCCGGCGGACTTCCACCTCGATAGCGAACACGCCTTGGCCGTACCCGGTTGCCAAGGCCAACGCCATCTGCTGATACTGCGCCGCACGGCATGATTGGGAACACAAGCAAGAATGGCTAAGGTATTCGCGATAGCGAACCAGAAAGGTGGCGTGGGTAAGACCACCACCTGCATCAACCTCGCAGCATCCCTGGTCGCGACCAAGCGCCGGGTGCTGTTGATCGATCTCGATCCACAGGGCAACGCCACCATGGGTAGCGGTGTGGATAAACACGGCCTGGAAAACTCGGTCTACGACTTGCTGATTGGCGAGTGCGACCTGGGTCAGGCCATGCACTACTCCGAGCACGGCGGTTATCAACTGCTGCCGGCCAACCGCGACCTGACGGCGGCGGAAGTGGTGCTGCTGGAAATGCAGATGAAGGAAAGCCGTCTGCGCAGCGCCCTGGCGCCCATCCGCGAGAATTACGACTACATCCTGATCGACTGCCCGCCGTCGCTGTCGATGCTCACGCTCAACGCCCTGGTGGCCGCCGACGGGGTGATTATCCCCATGCAGTGCGAGTACTTTGCGCTCGAAGGCTTGAGCGACCTTGTGGATAACATCAAGCGTATCGCCGAATTGCTCAACCCGAACCTGAAAGTCGAAGGCCTGCTGCGGACCATGTACGACCCGCGGCTGAGCCTGATGAACGATGTGTCGGCGCAGCTCAAGGAGCATTTCGGCGACCAGCTCTACGACACGGTGATTCCACGCAACATCCGCCTGGCCGAAGCGCCAAGCTATGGCATGCCGGCGCTGGCCTACGACAAATCATCCCGTGGCGCCATTGCCTACCTGGCGCTGGCCGGTGAGATGGTGCGTCGCCAACGTCGCAATTCACGCACCGCTGCAGCCCAGCCAACTTAAGGAATCCCCATGGCCGTCAAAAAACGAGGTCTCGGACGTGGACTGGATGCACTCCTGAGTGGTCCGACCGTCACTTCGCTGGAAGAGCAAGCGGTGCAGGCCGACGAGCGTGAGCTGCAGCACCTGCCGCTGGACCTGATTCAGCGTGGTAAATACCAGCCGCGCCGGGACATGGACCCGCAGGCACTGGAAGAGCTGGCCAACTCGATCAAGGCCCAAGGGGTGATGCAACCGATCGTGGTGCGCCCCATTGGCGGCGGCCGCTTTGAAATCATCGCCGGCGAACGCCGCTGGCGCGCCAGCCAGCAGGCGGGCAAGGACACCATCCCGGCGATGGTGCGCGACGTGCCGGATGAAACCGCCATCGCCATGGCGCTGATCGAAAACATCCAGCGCGAAGACCTCAATCCGATCGAAGAAGCGATCGCGTTGCAACGTCTGCAGCAGGAGTTCCAGCTGACCCAGCAACAAGTGGCCGAGGCGGTGGGCAAATCCCGCGTGACCGTGTCCAACCTGCTGCGCCTGATCGCGTTGCCGGAAGTCATCAAGACCATGTTGTCCCACGGCGATCTGGAAATGGGTCACGCCCGTGCTTTGCTCGGTTTGCCGGAAAATCAACAGGTTGAAGGGGCGCGACACGTTGTCGCACGCGGGCTTACCGTTCGTCAGACCGAAGCCCTGGTTCGTCAATGGTTGAGCGGCAAACCTGCACCGGTCGAAACCGTCAAAACTGATCCGGACATCGCGCGCCTTGAGCAGCGCCTGGCCGAGCGCCTAGGCTCTGCGGTACAAATTCGCCACGGCAAGAAAGGCAAAGGGCAATTGGTCATCGGATATAACTCTCTCGATGAGCTTCAAGGCGTCCTTTCCCACATCCGTTGAAACATTCGCTGAAACATTTGCTCATGTAGCGTGTGATCGGAAATCACTACCCGGCAGTTGAATAGGGGCTGAACCGCCCCTATACTCTGCGCGCATTTTGTCGGCACAAAGTATGCCAAGTTATTGATTTCCGGCAGCCGACCATTGAGGAGCAAGAGTGATGGAAACCCGCACGCCAAACACGTTGCCGTTCCATCGCTTGGCTGTTTTTCCGGTTTTATTGGCGCAACTTGTCGTTTTGCTGATCGCTGCATTGGCGCTTTGGTACTGGCATGGAGTCGTAGCCGGATATTCAGGACTCTGCGGAGGCCTGATAGCCTTGCTGCCCAATATGTATTTTGCTCACAGGGCCTTTCGGTTTTCCGGCGCCCGAGCAGCCCAGGCCATCGTCCGGTCTTTTTATGCCGGCGAGGCGGGGAAACTGATTTTGACGGCAGTGCTGTTCGCACTGACCTTTGCAGGTGTGAAGCCATTGGCGCCGCTGGCTGTATTCGGCGTCTTCGTGTTGACCCAATTGGTCAGCTGGTTCGCTCCCCTGCTAATGAAAACAAGACTTTCGAAACCTTAGGGCGTTTGAGGCAACCATGGCAGAAACAACCGCTTCGGGCTATATCCAGCACCACTTGCAGAACCTGACCTTCGGTCAGCTTCCCAACGGCGGCTGGGGCTTTGCCCACACCGCAGCAGAAGCCAAGGAAATGGGTTTCTGGGCCTTCCACCTGGATACTCTGGGCTGGTCGGTCGCATTGGGTCTGATCTTCGTCCTGATTTTCCGCATGGCGGCAAAAAAGGCGACTTCCGGTCAGCCAGGTGCTTTGCAGAACTTCGTTGAAGTATTGGTCGAATTCGTCGATGGCAGCGTGAAAGACAGCTTCCATGGCCGCAGCCCTGTGATCGCACCGCTGGCACTGACCATCTTCGTCTGGGTGTTCCTGATGAACGCCGTCGACCTGATCCCGGTTGACTGGATTCCTCAGCTGGCCATCCTGATCTCCGGCGATGCGCACATTCCGTTCCGTGCCGTATCGACCACTGACCCGAACGCTACCCTGGGCATGGCCCTGTCGGTGTTCGCGTTGATCATTTTCTACAGCATCAAGGTCAAGGGCATCGGCGGCTTCATCGGCGAACTGACCCTGCACCCGTTCGGCAGCAAGAACATCTTCGTTCAAGCCCTGCTGATCCCGGTGAACTTCCTGCTGGAATTCGTGACCCTGGTTGCCAAGCCGATTTCCCTGGCCTTGCGACTGTTCGGCAACATGTATGCCGGCGAGCTGGTGTTCATTCTGATCGCTGTGATGTTCGGCAGCGGTCTGCTCTGGCTTAGCGGCCTGGGCATCGTTCTGCAGTGGGCGTGGGCTGTGTTCCACATCCTGATCATCACCCTGCAGGCCTTCATCTTCATGATGCTGACCATCGTCTACCTGTCGATGGCGCACGAAGAGAACCATTAAGACCAGTCTCGACTAGTCTGATGTCCTTCCCGGTCAAACGGGAAGGTGGCCCAACAGGGCTATGAAACGATTTGTTTTACCGCTTTAAAATCTAAAAAACCTAAACCATACGACGTAAAAGTCGGGAGGAAAGATGGAAACTGTAGTTGGTCTAACCGCTATCGCTGTTGCACTGTTGATCGGCCTGGGCGCCCTGGGTACTGCCATTGGTTTCGGCCTGCTGGGCGGCAAATTCCTGGAAGGCGCAGCGCGTCAGCCGGAAATGGTTCCAATGCTGCAAGTTAAAATGTTCATCGTTGCCGGCCTGCTCGACGCCGTGACCATGATCGGCGTTGGTATCGCACTGTTCTTCACCTTCGCGAACCCCTTCGTTGGTCAACTCGCTGGCTGATCACTCGACTTTTCGAGTGATTGGGGTGATGGACAACGAATGAGCGAGGTGTTGGCGTGAACATTAATGCAACCCTGATTGGCCAATCCGTTGCGTTCTTCATTTTTGTAGTGTTTTGCATGAAGTTCGTGTGGCCTCCGGTCATCGCGGCTTTGCACGAACGTCAGAAGAAGATCGCGGACGGTTTGGACGCTGCCAGCCGTGCAGCTCGCGACCTGGAGTTGGCCCACGAGAAAGTGGGTCAGCAACTGCGCGAAGCTAAAGCACAGGCAGCCGAGATCATTGAGCAAGCCAAGAAGCGCGGTAACCAGATCGTCGAAGAGGCTGTTGAAAAAGCCCGCGTCGAAGCTGACCGTGTAAAGGCTTCGGCTCATGCCGAGATCGAACAGGAACTGAACGGCGTCAAAGACGCGCTGCGTGCCCAACTGGGTGCTCTGGCGGTCGGCGGTGCCGAGAAGATCCTCGGTGCCACAATCGATCAAAACGCGCACGCGGAGCTGGTTAACAAACTGGCTGCTGAAATTTAAGCGAGGGCGATCATGGCAGAACTGACCACGTTGGCCCGACCTTACGCTAAGGCAGCCTTCGAGCACGCCCAGGCCCACCAGCAGCTGGCCTCTTGGTCAGCCATGCTCGGCCTGGCTGCAGCAGTGTCGCAAGACGACACCATGCAGCGCGTGCTCAAGGCCCCGCGCCTGACGAGCGCAGACAAGGCCGCCACTTTTATTGAAGTGTGCGGCGACAAGTTTGATGTGAAAGTGCAGAACTTCATCCACGTCGTTGCCGAAAACGACCGTCTCCCGCTCTTGCCGGAGATTGCCGCTCTGTTCGACCTGTACAAGGCCGAAGCAGAGAAATCGGTAGACGTTGAAGTGACCAGTGCTTTTGCATTGAACCAAGAACAGCAAGACAAACTCGCCAAGGTTCTCAGTGCACGACTCAATCGGGAAGTGCGCCTGCAAGCTTCGGAGGACGCATCCCTGATTGGTGGTGTCGTTATCCGTGCCGGCGACCTGGTTATCGATGGCTCGATTCGCGGAAAAATCGCGAAACTTGCCGAAGCATTGAAATCTTGAGTTTGAAGGGGCAGCAGAGCAATGCAGCAACTCAATCCTTCCGAAATAAGTGAAATTATCAAGGGCCGCATCGACAAGCTCGATGTGACCTCCCAAGCCCGTAACGAAGGCACTGTCGTCAGCGTATCTGACGGCATCGTGCGGATTCACGGTCTGGCCGACGTCATGTACGGCGAGATGATCGAGTTTCCGGGCGGCGTCTACGGTATGGCCCTCAACCTGGAGCAAGACTCCGTAGGTGCCGTTGTATTGGGCGCATACACCAGTCTGGCCGAAGGCATGAGCGCCAAGTGCACTGGCCGCATCTTGGAGGTTCCGGTTGGTAAGGAACTGCTGGGTCGCGTAGTCGACGCACTGGGTAACCCTGTTGACGGTAAAGGTCCACTGGGCAACACCGAGACCGACGCGGTCGAGAAAGTTGCTCCAGGCGTGATCTGGCGTAAGTCGGTAGACCAGCCTGTACAGACTGGCTACAAGGCTGTCGATGCCATGATCCCTGTCGGCCGTGGCCAGCGTGAGCTGATCATCGGTGACCGTCAGATCGGTAAAACCGCTCTGGCCATCGACGCGATCATCAACCAGAAGAACAGCGGCATTTTCTGCGTCTACGTAGCCATTGGTCAGAAGCAATCGACCATCGCCAACGTGGTTCGCAAGCTGGAAGAAAACGGCGCCCTGGCCAACACGATCATCGTGGCTGCCAGTGCTTCGGAATCTCCTGCGCTGCAATTCCTGGCACCGTACTCCGGTTGCACCATGGGTGAATTCTTCCGCGACCGCGGTGAAGACGCGCTGATCGTTTATGACGATCTGTCCAAGCAAGCAGTGGCTTACCGCCAGATTTCCCTGCTGCTGCGCCGTCCACCAGGCCGTGAAGCCTACCCAGGCGACGTGTTCTATCTCCACTCCCGTCTGCTGGAGCGCGCATCCCGCGTTTCCGAAGAGTACGTAGAGAAGTTCACCAACGGCGCAGTGACCGGCAAAACCGGTTCCCTGACCGCATTGCCGATCATCGAAACCCAGGCTGGCGACGTTTCCGCGTTCGTTCCGACCAACGTGATTTCCATCACCGACGGTCAGATCTTCCTGGAATCGGCCATGTTCAACTCCGGGATCCGTCCTGCAGTGAACGCCGGTGTTTCGGTATCCCGTGTGGGTGGTGCCGCTCAGACCAAGATCATCAAGAAGCTCTCCGGTGGTATCCGTACCGCTCTGGCTCAGTACCGTGAACTGGCGGCATTCGCCCAGTTCGCTTCTGACCTGGACGAAGCGACCCGTAAGCAACTTGAGCATGGTCAGCGCGTTACCGAGCTGATGAAGCAGAAGCAATACGCCCCGATGTCGATCGCTGACATGGCGTTGTCGCTGTATGCCGCTGAGCGTGGGTTCCTGACCGACGTTGAAATCGCCAAGGTCGGCAGCTTTGAACAAGCGCTGATTGCTTACTTCAACCGCGATCACGCCGAATTGATGGCGAAGATCAACGTGAAGGGTGACTTCAATGACGATATCGACGCTGGCATGAAAGCCGGTATCGAGAAGTTCAAGGCCACCCAAACCTGGTAAGCCGCAGCGGGAGCCGCAAGGCTCCCGCTTGCTAACCTGATAGGTGTTACATGGCAGGCGCAAAAGAGATTCGCAGTAAGATTGCGAGCATCAAAAGCACGCAAAAGATTACCAGCGCCATGGAAAAAGTGGCGGTCAGCAAAATGCGCAAGGCACAAATGCGCATGGCTGCTAGCCGTCCTTATGCGGAGCGTATCCGCCAGGTAATTGGGCATCTGGCCAACGCCAACCCGGAATACCGCCACCCGTTCATGATCGAGCGCGCCGTCAAGCGTGTCGGTTATGTGGTAGTGAGCAGTGACCGTGGTTTGTGCGGTGGCTTGAATACCAACCTGTTCAAGGCCCTGGTCAAGGACATGGCGGTAAACCGCGAAAACGGCGTCGAGATCGATCTGTGTGTTGTGGGTAGCAAGGGTGCGGCCTTTTTCCGTAACTTCGGCGGTAACGTCGTTGCAGCTATCAGCCACCTGGGTGAAGAGCCGTCGATCAATGATTTGATCGGCAGTGTGAAGGTGATGCTGGATGCGTATCTGGAAGGCCGGATTGACCGCCTGTCCGTGGTATCCAACAAGTTCATCAACACCATGACCCAGCAGCCAACCGTGGAGCAATTGATTCCACTGGTGGCGACCCCGGATCAGGAACTCAAGCACCACTGGGACTACCTCTACGAACCAGACGCCAAAGAGCTGCTTGACGGCTTGATGGTGCGCTACGTGGAGTCGCAGGTGTACCAGGCGGTGGTCGAGAACAACGCAGCTGAACAAGCGGCGCGGATGATCGCGATGAAAAACGCTACCGATAACGCCGGTGATCTGATCAGCGATTTGCAGCTGATCTACAACAAGGCGCGTCAGGCTGCGATCACCCAAGAGATCTCGGAAATCGTCGGCGGCGCTGCCGCGGTTTAACGGTTCAAATATTCAGAGGATCCAGCTATGAGTAGCGGACGTATCGTTCAAATCATCGGCGCCGTTATCGACGTGGAATTCCCACGCGACAGCGTACCGAGCATCTACAACGCGCTGAAAGTACAAGGCGCGGACACTACTCTGGAAGTTCAGCAACAGCTGGGCGACGGCGTAGTTCGTACCATTGCGATGGGTTCCACCGAAGGCTTGAAGCGCGGTCTGGACGTTGTCGACACGGGTGCTGCCATCTCCGTACCGGTCGGTAAAGCGACCCTGGGCCGGATCATGGACGTACTGGGCAACCCGATCGACGAAGCGGGCCCGATCGACACCGAAGAGCGCTGGGGCATTCACCGTCCAGCACCTTCGTTCGCCGAGCAAGCGGGCGGCAACGACCTGCTGGAAACCGGCATCAAGGTTATCGACCTGGTATGCCCGTTCGCCAAGGGCGGTAAAGTCGGTCTGTTCGGTGGTGCCGGTGTAGGCAAGACCGTCAACATGATGGAACTGATCCGTAACATCGCCATCGAGCACAGCGGTTATTCCGTGTTCGCCGGTGTGGGTGAGCGTACCCGTGAGGGTAACGACTTCTACCACGAGATGAAGGACTCCAACGTTCTGGACAAAGTGGCACTGGTTTACGGTCAGATGAACGAGCCGCCGGGAAACCGTCTGCGCGTAGCACTGACTGGCCTGACCATGGCCGAGAAATTCCGTGACGAAGGTAACGACGTTCTGCTGTTCGTCGACAACATCTACCGTTACACCCTGGCCGGTACTGAAGTATCCGCACTGCTGGGCCGTATGCCTTCGGCAGTAGGTTACCAGCCGACCCTGGCTGAAGAGATGGGCGTTCTGCAGGAACGTATCACTTCGACCAAGGAAGGTTCGATCACCTCGATCCAAGCGGTATACGTACCTGCGGATGACTTGACCGACCCGTCGCCTGCCACCACCTTCGCCCACTTGGACGCCACCGTCGTTCTGTCCCGTGACATCGCTTCCCTGGGTATCTACCCAGCGGTCGATCCACTCGACTCGACGTCGCGCCAGCTGGACCCGAACGTGATCGGCCAGGAGCACTACGACACCGCTCGCGGCGTTCAGTACGTGCTGCAGCGTTACAAGGAACTGAAGGACATCATTGCGATCCTGGGTATGGACGAGCTGTCGGAAGCCGACAAGCAGTTGGTAAACCGTGCTCGTAAGATCCAGCGCTTCTTGTCGCAGCCGTTCTTCGTGGCTGAAGTCTTCACCGGTGCCTCGGGTAAATACGTTTCCCTGAAAGACACCATTGCTGGCTTCAAAGGCATCCTCAACGGTGACTACGACCACCTGCCAGAACAAGCGTTCTACATGGTCGGCGGCATCGAAGAAGCGATCGAGAAAGCCAAGAAACTGTAATCCTGGCGCCCGGAAACGGGCGCTCATCAGGTTGAGGCAATCAGATGGCTATGACAGTCCATTGCGATATCGTCAGCGCGGAAGGGGAAATCTTCTCCGGTCTGGTCGAGTTTGTAACAGCGCACGGTGACCTGGGTGATCTTGGTATCGCCATGGGTCACGCTCCGCTGATTACCAGCTTGAAGCCAGGTCCGATCACGCTGACCAAGCAAGGCGGGGAACGTGAGGTGTTTTACATCTCCGGTGGTTTCCTCGAGGTTCAGCCGAACATGGTCAAGGTACTTGCCGACACTGTGCAACGTGCCGGCGACCTGGATGAAGCCTCCGCTCAGGAAGCCGTCAAGGCTGCCGAGAAGGCGCTGAACGAAAAAGGCGCAGACTTCGACTACAGCGCTGCTGCAGTCCGTCTGGCCGAAGCTGCAGCGCAGCTGCGTACGCTCCAGCAGATCCGCAAGAAGTAAGCGGCTTTGCCGTTACGCTTCACGCGTGATTGATTAAAAAGGGTAGCCTCGGCTACCCTTTTTCTTTTTTTGCAAAACACTTCTCTGGTCTGAAGCCGGACCGCCCAGGATTGGTAGCCATTCATGTCTCTTGAAATCGTAATTCTCGCCGCAGGCCAGGGCACCCGCATGCGTTCAGCCCTGCCCAAGGTGCTGCACCCGGTCGCAGGCAATTCCATGCTCGGTCATGTTATCCACAGCGCCCGGCAGTTGGATCCGCAACGCATTCACGTCGTCATCGGGCACGGTGCCGATGTGGTACGTGAGCGCCTGGCCGCAGACGACTTGAATTTCGTATTGCAGGACAAGCAACTGGGCACCGGCCACGCCACTGCGCAAGCCGTGCCGTTCATTACCGCTGACACCGTGCTGATTCTCTACGGTGACGTGCCGCTGATCGAAGTGGAAACCCTGCAACGCCTGCTCAAGCATGTGGTGCCGGGCCAGATGGGCCTGCTCACCGTTGAGCTGGACGACCCCACCGGCTACGGACGCATCGTGCGCAACGCCGACGGTAAGGTCGCCGCGATCGTCGAGCACAAGGACGCGAGCGAAGCCCAGCGCGCCATCACTGAAGGCAATACCGGCATTCTCGCCGTGCCGGCCGATAAGCTGGGCGACTGGATGAGCCGCCTGTCCAACAACAACGCCCAAGGCGAGTACTACCTCACCGACGTTATCGAGATGGCGGTCAGTGACGGCCTGGTGGTCGCCACCGAGCAACCTCACGACCCAATGGAAGTGCAGGGCGCCAACGACCGCAAGCAGCTGGCAGAGCTGGAGCGCCACTACCAACTGCGCGAAGGCCGCCGCCTGATGGCCCAGGGCGTCACCCTGCGTGACCCGGCGCGTTTCGATGTGCGTGGTGAAGTGACGGTGGGCCGCGACGTGTTGATTGATATCAACGTGATCCTCGAAGGCCGCGTGATCATCGAAGACGACGTGGTGATCGGTCCTAACTGTGTGATCAAGGACAGCACCTTGCGCAAAGGCGTGGTGGTCAAGGCCAACAGCCATATCGACGGTGCGGTGATGGGCGAGGGCAGCGATGCCGGGCCGTTTGCACGGTTGCGTCCGGGAACGGTGATGGGCGCGCGGGCGCACGTCGGCAATTTCGTCGAGCTGAAAAACGCGAAAATGGGCGACGAGGCGAAGGCCGGCCACCTGGCTTACCTCGGTGATGCGGTAATCGGTGCTCGCAGCAACATTGGCGCCGGTGCAATTACCTGCAACTACGACGGCGCCAACAAATACCAGACGACGATTGGTGAAGACGTATTCATCGGCTCCAACAACTCGCTGGTTGCTCCTGTGACCATCGGTGACGGCTCCAACACCGCAGCGGGCTCAACCATCAACCAGGATGTGGATAAGTCGCAACTGGCCGTGGCCCGTGCCCGCCAGCGCAACATCGACGGCTGGAAACGCCCGGTCAAAATCAAGAAGACCTGATCTATCCACACCCTTGGCAGCAACAAAACTCCAATGTGGGAGGGGGCTTGCCCCCGATAGCGGTGGGTCAGTCAATAAAGGGCTGACGGATAAACCGCTATCGGGGGCAAGCCCCCTCCCACATTTGCCTGCGTTATTTCAAAAATAATGATCGCCACCGCTTGACGATCTTTCGCCAATAGGTTTTGATTGCCTTCGTTATCTTTCGAAACGAAACTTATAACTCCCATGTCGAAACGAAATACCCCCCAACGTCGCCACAACATCCTGACCTTGCTCAATGAACAGGGCGAAGTCAGCGTGGACGAATTGGCCAAGCGTTTCGAAACATCGGAAGTGACCATCCGCAAGGACTTGGCCGCCCTCGAAAGTAATGGCCTGCTCCTGCGCCGCTACGGTGGCGCAATCACCATGCCTCAAGAACTCGTGGGCGACGCGGCCCAGCCGGTCTCGGCCTACAAGCGCGCGATTGCCCGCGCCGCCGTGGTGCGCCTGCGTGAACACGCGCGGATCATCATCGACAGCGGCAGCACCACCGCCGCGATGATCCCCGAACTGGGCCATCAACCCGGCCTGGTGGTCATGACCAACTCCCTGAACGTGGCCCGCGCCTTGAGCGAGCTGGAGCATGAACCGGTGCTGCTCATGACCGGCGGCACCTGGGATCCGCATTCGGACTCGTTCCAGGGCCAGGTCGCCGAGCAGGTGCTGCGTTCCTACGATTTTGATCAACTGTTCATCGGCGCCGACGGCATCGATTTGCAGCGCGGTACCACCACCTTCAACGAATTGCTGGGCCTGAGCCGCGTCATGGCCGAGGTCGCCCGTGAGGTCGTGGTGATGGTCGAATCCGACAAGATCGGCCGCAAGATTCCCAACCTGGAACTGCCCTGGAGCAGTGTCCATACCCTTATCACCGATGATCGCCTGCCGCTCGAGGCCCGCGACCAGATCCAAGCCCGCGGCATTACGCTGATATGCGCGGCAGTCATCTAGGAGAAATACCATGTGTGGAATTGTTGGCGCAGTCGCCGAACGTAACGTAACGGCCATCCTGATCGAAGGCCTCAAGCGCCTGGAATACCGTGGCTATGACAGCGCCGGTGTGGCGGTCTTCACCAACGCCGGCAAGCTGGAGCGTATGCGCCGTCCGGGTAAAGTCAGCGAGTTGGACCAGGCCCTGGCCGGTGAGCCACTGGCAGGCCGCCTGGGCATCGCCCACACCCGTTGGGCCACCCACGGTGCGCCGTGCGAACGCAACGCTCACCCGCATTTCTCGGGTGACCTGGCCGTGGTGCACAACGGCATCATCGAAAACCACGAAGTGCTGCGCGAACAACTCAAGGGCCTGGGCTATGTATTTACCTCGGACACCGATACCGAAGTCATCGCCCACCTGCTCAACCACAAGCTCAAGGACCACAGCGACCTGACCACCGCCCTCAAGGCCACGGTCAAGGAACTGCATGGCGCCTACGGCCTGGCCGTGATCAGCGCCAGCCAGCCGGACCGCCTGGTTGCCGCGCGCAGTGGCAGCCCACTGGTGATCGGCCTGGGCCTGGGCGAGAACTTCCTCGCCTCCGACCAACTCGCCCTGCGCCAGGTCACCGACCGCTTCATGTACCTGGAAGAAGGCGATATCGCTGACATCCGCCGCGAAAGCGTGCAGATCTGGGACGTCAACGGTCAGTCCGTCGAGCGCGAAGCCGTGCAATACCGCGACGGTGCCGAAGCCGCCGACAAAGGCGAATTCCGCCACTTCATGCTCAAGGAAATCCACGAGCAGCCTTCCGTGGTACAGCGCACCCTCGAAGGTCGCCTGAGCCAGAACCAGGTGCTGGTCAACGCCTTCGGCCCACAAGCCGCCGAGCTGTTCGCCAAAGTGCGCAACGTGCAAATCGTCGCCTGCGGCACCAGCTACCACGCCGGCATGGTTGCGCGTTACTGGCTCGAAGAACTGGCCGGCATCCCGTGCCAGGTCGAAGTTGCCAGCGAGTTCCGCTACCGCAAAGTGGTGGTGCAGCCCGACACCCTGTTCGTGACCATCTCCCAGTCCGGCGAAACCGCCGACACCCTGGCCGCCCTGCGCAACGCCAAGGAGCTGGGCTTCCTCGGCAGCCTGGCGATCTGCAACGTCAGCATCAGCTCCCTGGTGCGTGAATCGGACCTGACCCTGCTGACCCAGGCCGGTCGCGAAATCGGCGTCGCCTCGACCAAAGCCTTCACCACCCAACTGGTCGGGCTGTTGCTGCTGACCTTGTCCCTCGGCCAAGTGCGCGGCACCCTCGCCGAAGGCGTTGAGGCCACCCTGGTGGAAGAACTGCGCCGCCTGCCGACCCGCCTGGGCGAAGCCCTGGCCATGGACGGCACCGTGGAAAAAGTCGCCGAACTGTTCGCCGACAAGAGCCACACCCTGTTCCTCGGCCGTGGCGCGCAATACCCGGTGGCCATGGAAGGTTCGCTGAAGCTCAAGGAAATTTCGTACATCCACGCCGAAGCCTACCCGGCCGGCGAGCTGAAGCACGGCCCACTGGCCCTGGTGGACGACGACATGCCCGTGGTCACCGTGGCGCCGAACAACGAACTGCTGGAAAAGCTCAAATCCAACTTGCAGGAAGTGCGCGCCCGTGGCGGCCAACTGATTGTGTTTGCGGACGAGAAGGCCGGCATGACCAACGGTGAAGGCACGCATGTGATCAACATGCCGCACATCCACGACACCCTGTCGCCGATCCTCTACACCATTCCGCTCCAGTTGCTGTCGTACTACGTCGCCGTGCTCAAGGGCACCGACGTTGACCAGCCGCGCAACCTGGCGAAGTCGGTGACGGTGGAATAAGCCTGACTGGCGTACCGAGAGGGGCTGTTTCGACAGCCCCTTTTTACGTCCCGTGAATGATCGTTCCCCCGCTCCGCGTGGGAATGCATCTCGTGACGCTCCGTGTCACCATTGCCTGACGATCTTGAAAGCACACAGAACCAAGGTGGGAGGGGGCTTGCCCCCGATGCAGTGGTTCAGCCAATTCATAGGTGACTGATACTCCGCCATCGGGGGCAAGCCCCTCCCACAGTTTGATCTTCATTGGTTTTGAGAAAGGGGTAGGTCAGGTCCACCAGTAACGCACCAGGTGGAAGAAGATCGGCGCCGCAAAGCACACCGAATCCAGCCTATCCAGCATGCCGCCGTGCCCTTCGATCATGTGTCCCCAGTCCTTCACCCCGCGATCGCGCTTGATCGCCGACATCACAATCCCGCCGGCAAAGCCCAGCAGGTTGATCAGCAGCGCGATCAGGAATGACTGCCAGGGATTGAACGGTGTGGTCCACCACAGCGCCGCACCGATCAGGGATGACAGCAGGATCCCGCCGACAAAACCTTCCACGGTTTTCGACGGCGAGAGGTTGGGCGCGATCTTGTGTTTGCCGAACAGCTTGCCGCACACGTACTGCAGCACGTCGGACAGTTGCACCACGATCACCAGGTAGGCAATCAGCAGCAGGTTGCGGCCTTCATAGCCGGGGATGTCCAGCGTCAGCAGCGCCGGGACGAATGACACGCAGAACACTGCGATCATCAGGCCCCATTGCACCTTCGATGCGCGCTCCAGGAAGTGGGTACTGTCGCCGCCCAGGGAGGCGAGGATCGGCAGCAGCAGGAACACGTAGACCGGGATGAAGATCGAGAACAGTCCGTACCAATCGGCGTAGATCAGCACGTACTGCAGCGGCAGGGCCAGGTAGAACGCCGCTACCAGGGCCGGGTAGTCGCTGCGCCGGGTCGGCGTGAGGGTAAGGAATTCGCGCAGGGCGTAGAACGACACCGCGTAGAACAGCAGGATCACCGCGCCGGTGCCGAGCCAGAAGGCAATACCGATGACGACCACCATCACCCACCAGGCGTTGATGCGCGCGTTGAGGTTGTCGATCACCGCATTGGGGTTGCCACGGGTGCGCAGCTTGAGGATCAGGCCGATCAGTGAGGCGATGACCAGGATCGCGCCGATCCCGCCGAATAACATCAGGGTTTGGCTATCCATCTCAGGAGTGCTCCGGGGCGAGGGCGAGCAGGGCGTCGCGAGTGCGGGCAAGGAACGCGGTTTTGTCTTCGCCTTCTTCCAACTGCAGAGGCGCGCCGAAGCTGGTTGTGCATAACAGCGGTAATGGCAGGACACGCCCCTTGGGCATCACGCGGTTGAGGTTGGCTATCCACACCGGGATCAACTCGGCCTGTGGGTAACTGTTTGCCAAGTGATACAAGCCGCTTTTGAACGGCAGCAGGCCGTCTTCCAGATTGCGCGTACCTTCAGGAAAGATGATCAGCGAGTCGCCGCCTTCCAGCGCAGCGAGCATTGGCTGCAGCGGGTTATCCACAGGGTCTTTGCGCTCGCGATCAATCAGTACGCCGTTGAACACGCGGTTGATGATGTAGCGGCGCAGCGCGCTTTTATTCCAGTAGTCGCTGCCGGCCACAGGGCGGGTGAATTTGCGCAGGTTCTGCGGCAGCGACGCCCATACCAGTACGAAGTCGCCGTGGCTGCTGTGATTGGCGAAATAAATGCGTTGTACCGGCACTGGCGCGCAACCCAGCCACAGGCTGCGAGCGCCCGTGACGGTGCGGGCCATGGAGGTAATCAGTGTGGCGACCACGGGTTCGAACATGGGAACTCCTTATCCGGCGAAAGGTAGCCAAGGGCTGGCAAGTATTACGCCCAGGGTCAACAGCACTTGCGCGCCAAGCAGCCAGGCCTGTTTGCGCAGCAATTTGAGTGCACCACGACGGCGTTCGGTCCAGGGCCTGCCGGCGCGCTCGGCCGATTGCAGGCCAAGGGTTTGCAGGGCTTGGTCAAGGTCGGCGGTGCGCTGGGTGTCGCGGGCCAGCAGGGCGAACAAATCGGCGTCGAACGCGACGCGCAGCGCCCAGTATTTCTGTAGAAGCCCCAGGATGATCATCCACAAGGCCAGCACCAGGCAGATCGTCGAAACGCTCGCCATCAGCAACTGGGCCAGACCGAACAGCACACCGACCACTGTCAGGCCTGTGGATAACTGGTCCAGCGAACGGCCACGCCGCAGCAGGCTGGCAACTACGTGCAGTTCCATGTCAGCGAGCATGGGGCAAACCCTCCAAAGCCAAGCGATGTGCAGGATGCAGGACCACACGGGTTCGTGCTGTACGAATAATAGCCAGCGCCTGATCGATCGTCGCCGCGCGCCCGCTGTGCAACAGCCAGGCAGCGATGGCCGTCGCGCTGCGCGAGTAGCCCAGGGCGCAGCACACCAGCAGCGGCCCGTCCGAGCGCAAGCGTTCGATGGCCTGGGCGGCTTGCAGGCATTCGGCGGAGGTTGGCGCAATCAGGTCCAGAACAGGGATGCATTGATAACGGCGTCCCTGTGGATCAATCGGCAGTTCGGCGCAGAGATCGACGATGGCCTTGAATGGCTGTTTCTCGCCGGCCGCTGGAATCCGGCCGAGCCAGACGTTATCCACAATCGGTTCAGGCTGTGGATGACCACGTGTCCACAGCCGCGAATTGATCCAGGCAGCCGCCAGGTAAGGCGCATACAGCCAACGTGCGGCTGGGGTCAGCTGGCCATTGTTGCGTTTCTGAAAACCCTCGACACCCAGCAGCCAGTAGTTGGTCGCGACCAAACCCAGCGATACTGCCGGCCACAGCAGCCATAACCCCCAACCGCCCAAGGCCAGCGCGAGCAGCATCAGCGCCAGCGCGCCAAGGGCGTAGCGCGCACCCAGCCAACCACGTTTAGGGTCGCGTGTCAGTCGGGCATTGCGCAGAGGGTTGGGATGTTCCAGCGGCCATAGCCACACGCACAACCAGCCGGCGAGGGCGCCTGTGGGTAAGTCGATAAAGTGATGTTGATAAGTGGTCAGTACGGAAATACCGATCAGTGCAAACCAGCCGTGCACTGCCCAGCGCCAGAAACCCTGGGTATGCCGCTGGTACACCACCCACAGGATCACCAGCAGCGCGATATGCAGTGAAGGCGCCTGGTTGAAGGGCTTGTCGAAGCCCGCCAGCACCGCAAACAACCAGCCGAACACGCCATCCAGTTCCGGTCGTTCGAAGGTGAAGCGCAGCGGCCAGATCAGGAAGCAACTGACGGCAATCACCTGGGCCGTCAGCAGGCGCAGGGCATGTTGCCTGAGTTCGTGACGGGTGCTCGGCAGCAACAGGGAGAAACCGTAGAGCAGGTCGATGGACCAATAAGGCACGATAGTCCAGGCCCAGAACGGCATGTGGGTTTCCCAGCCGAACACCAGCGTGCCCACATCGCTGCGTTGGGTGGTGACCCAGGTGGCGAGGCCGTAGGTGCTGAAAAACAGCGGTGCCAACAGCAGCAGCCAGAGAAGCGCTGGTTTGAATAAGCCGGGTTCGCGCATGCTCAGATCTTCTGCGCCAGGGACACGGTGAAAATGCCCCATTCATCCACACGCTGAGTGATCTTGCGAAAGCCCGCAGCCTCCACCAGTTGGTCCATTTCCGCCTGGCTGCGCCGACGCATCACCCAGGCCTGGCCCTGGCGGTGGCTGGTCAAGGCGCGGGCGATCAGTTCCAACTGCGGGTGCCACGGTTGGCCGGTGTAGACCAGATAACCGCCGGGCTCCACCGCTTCGGCGAGGCCCGCCAACGAACCGCCGACCATCGCGTTATCGGCAAACAACTCATATAACCCGGACACCACCGCCAACGTCGGCTTGGGCTCCAGCGCCGCCAGGCTCGCCCGGTCAAACGCATCGCCTTTGATGAACTGGGCAATGTCTCCCAGGCCTTTTTCACGGATCAGCGCACTGCCGTCGCGCACGTTGATGTCGCTGTAGTCGCGCAGCAGGATCGATTCCGGCAGCGGCGCTACACCCTGCAACGCTTCCAGGATGTAACGCCCGTGGCCGGCGGCGATATCGACGATGCGCACGTCGCGCTCGTCCGCACGCAACCGGGCCATGGCCAGGCGCAGCAGCTCTTCGACATTCAGCTTGCGTTGACGAATACCGCGCCAGCCGATGGAGTTCAGGTAGTTGGTGTCGATCATCCGCCCCAGCGCGCCTTTGCCGGTGGGCGTGTTGCGGTACACGTAATCCAGGGTACTGCCGGAATCGAAGCCGGTGTCGAAGCCCAGTTTCACCCCGTCGGACAGGTTCTTGCCCAGGCCCATGCTGGCGCGCGTCATGCGCCAGTACAGGTCGCGCAGGGAATTGCGCGGCAGCGGTGCGGCGAGGGCTTCGGATTCGGCGCAGGTGGCGCCCAGTTTGTCGGCGTCCAGCAGGCTGGCGCGGTCCAGCGGTTGCGTGAAGTTTTGCAGGATAAAGCGCCTGGCGCTGTTGACGGCCGTGGCGCGGTCACGTTCACCGAGGGTGTCGTGGAAGAAACCGGGCAGCACATGCAGCTCTTTTTTCAGGCTGCCCAGACGCTCGAAAAACTGCTGCTGGGGTTTGCGGTGCACCACGAAGTCGGAGCCGGAGATCAGCAATTGGGTCGGCACTTGAATGGCCTGGGCATCGGCTACAACCCGGTCGGCCGATTCGTACAGGCCCAGCAGCACGTTCACCGAAATGGCCTTGGTGATCAGTGGATCGCTGTCGTAGGACGCCACGCGCTGCGAGTCATGGCTGAGGAACTTGGCCTTGACATAGCTGTTGACGAAAAAGTTGCCGCGAAACTTGCGCATCAGTGCCAGGCCCGGGCGGGCGAAAGGCACGTACAGCTTGACCTTGAAGGCAGGGGAGGCGAGTACCAGGGCGCGGATCTTCGGTGCGTAGTCATGCACCCAGGTGGCCGCGATCACCGCGCCGACGCTTTGGGCGACAACGGCGAGGTTTTCCTCGTCGATACCGTAGGCGGCGCCTATGTGGTCGCAGAAGGTCTGTACGTCGCGGGCGCTGGTGGCAAAGCTGGGGCTGTCACCGCGCTCGCCGGGGGATTGGCCGTGGCCACGGGCGTCCCAGGCGAAGAAGTCAAAGTCGGGCAGGCCCAGTTCGTCCACCAGGTGCGCGATTCGACCTGAGTGCTCATGACCGCGATGGAACAACACAATGGCCTTGCGCGGCCCGGCGTCTGCCGTAGCCGGCCAGTGCCGGTAAAAAAGCTCGACGCCATCATGGGTGCTGAAGGTGTGCTGTTGCTGTTCGCGCATCGCAAAAATCCTTATGCAATCGGTGAGGTTGCTGATTGTTCCTTGAGGCCGTGGCGCACCCGGTTGACCAGGGTGTAGGCCAGCAGGGCGGCGACCAGCCACATCACTGTGTCGACCCAGCCGGCGCCGAGCCAGCCCAGCGCCACGCCAGTGGCCAGCACGCCGAGTACGAACGCCCGGTCACTCTTGCCCATCGGCCCGTCATAGCGGCGCGATGCGCCCACCATCGGCCCCAATACGCCGGCGTATTCGCTGAACACCGCGAGCAACGTCACCAGCAGCACGGGCGCCAGGCTCACGCCGGGGATCAGCGCAAACGGCAGAATCAATGCGCTGTCGGCGATCACATCGCACAGTTCATTGAGGTAGGCGCCCAGACGTGACTGCTGGCTGAATTCCCGCGCGAGCATGCCGTCGATGGCGTTGAGGGCCATGCGCACGATCATCCACAGCGGGATCAGCGCAAACAGCCAGAGGTGCTGGGCGAAGCCGGCGATCAGCAGGCCCACCAGCACGGAAATGACGCCGGCCAGCACGGTAATCTGGTTGGCGGTGGTGCCGTTGTCATAGAGGCGTTGCACGAGGGGGCGCAGCAAGTTTTGAAAACGCGGCTTGAGCTGATAGATGGAGATCATGAGGGGTGATGCTTCCTTGTCCGTGGACCCGCGAAAAGCTGTTCTGGAGTGTGCCGATTAATTGCAGCGTGCACCAGTGATGTCACGTGTTTATGGGGGTTTAGTCACGGTCTCGAGAAAGCGCAGATTCAAATGTGGGAGGGGGCTTGCCCCCGATAGCGGTGTGTCAGCCAACACCTGTTTTAACAGACCCATGGCCATCGGGGGCAAGCCTCCTCCCACAAGGATCGGCGGCGTGGCCAAAAGCGAACAAAAATTTCACGCCCTGTGTTATATCGTAACGAATTATGTACAAGCGGGCGTTGAGTGGATGCAAGTGGATCTAGAAGCTGACGGCGCTTCGGTTGAAGGCCTGCCGCGCTTTCAGCAAGGGGTGTTCCATGCCCGTCGATTGAGGCAAGCCGGCATCAGCCTGACGGCCGTGGCCGTCACCGGGTGGGTATTGGCGCTGTTTGTCGCGCTGTTTGCACCGGTATCGATCTGGCCGGTGGTGCTGATCAATTGCTCATCGGCGCTGTTGGTGCTGGTCGCCGGGCTGCAGTCGGCGTGGTGGGTCGCCGATTGGCGTGCCCAGGCGCTGGAGGAGCCGGCGGTTGATGCGCCGGTTACAGAAACCGGCCGCTACGCTCGCCTGGTTGAGCGCGTCAGCGATCAGATTGGCGCGCCGGTGTTGTGGTTGTGCGGTTGGTCATTGTTGGCGCTGATCAGCATCATCGAATTCTGGAACCTGACGCTACCCGCCGCAGCCGTCGGTCAGTCCGCCAGTATCGGCGCGGCGCTGGGGTTGGCGCTGGCGTTCGGTTTGTTGGTGTTCGAGCGGCGCCTGGCCCAGCAAACACCTGCGCAATGGCCTGAAGCCTCAGCCCTGGCGCAGCTGTGCCGCGTGGCGATCGGTTGCCTGTTGGTCAGCTCGATTTGCCTGCTGTTCGCCGGTGCCGAGTCGGTGTGGCCGTTGCGCCTGGCAGTGCTGATCGGCCTGCTGCCCGCGCTGGTGGCGCTGGAGTTCCTGCTGCGCGGCGTGCTGTCGCTGTTCAGCCCGCGCCAGCCGCGCCTCGAACCGCGCCTGATCGCGCAGAGCTTTGTCGCCGGCCTGCTGCGCTGGCCACCGCAACCCTTGCTGGCGTTGCAGCATGAATTGCATAACCGCTTCGGCATCGACCTGCGCCAGATTTGGGCGTTTACCTACATGCGCCGCGCCTTCCTGCCGGTGCTGCTGGTGGTGCTCGCGGTAGGCTGGGCGCTGACGGGCGTGCATGAAGTGCCTTTGCAGGGCCGTGGAATCTATGAGCGTTTCGGCAAACCGGTAGAGGTGTTCGGCCCGGGCCTGCACGCTGGGTTGCCCTGGCCGCTGGGCCGCGTGTTGAACGTAGAGAACGGCGTGGTGCATGAGCTGGCGACCAGCGTCAGCGAAACGGCCGCACCCGAGTTGGCCAGCGCCGAAGGTCCGGCGCCGCTGATCGCCAACCGCCTGTGGGACGCCAGCCATGTGAATGATAAATCCCAGGTCATCGCCAGCAGCAGCGGCGACAAGCAGAGCTTCCAGATCGTCAATATGGACGTGCGGTTCGTCTATCGCATCGGCCTGACGGACCAGGCGGCGCTGGCCGCCACCTACCACAGCGCCGATGTCCCGACCCTGATTCGCAGCACCGCCAGCCGGATCCTGGTGCATGAGTTCGCCTCGCGCACCCTTGATGAATTACTCGGCGAACAACGCACCAGCCTGGCCGACGAGATCGGTCGCAGCGTGCAAGCGGACCTGAACGCACTCGACAGTGGCGTGGAAATTCTCGCCACCGTCGTTGAAGCGATCCATCCTCCGGCCGGCGCCGCCAACGCCTACCACGGCGTGCAAGCCGCGCAGATCGGCGCGCAGGCATTGATCGCGCGCGAGCGCGGCGCGGCCAGCGAGCAGACCAACCAGGCGTTGCTGCAGGCCAGCACGGCCCGCGACCAGGCCCAGGCCAACGCCCGCGAAGTGAATGCCGGTGCCCAGGCGGCGAACCTGCGCTTTGTTGCCGAACAAAAGGCCTATGCCGCGGCGGGCCGAGCCTTCGTGCTGGAGCAGTACCTGAGCCAGCTCAGCCAGGGCCTGGCCCACGCCAAACTGCTTATTCTGGATCATCGCCTGGGCGCCGACAGCGCGCCGACGATCGATCTGCGTTCTTTTACCTTGCCGGCCGATCCCTCGGTGCCGCGTAAAGCCGTTCAATAAGGAGTCTGTCTGTTGAGCGCTCATTCCCACGATCACGGTCATCACCACGGCCATCACCACCATCACCATCACGGCGATGAGCAGGCGGCCGGACCTTTTCCCTGGCGACGCATGGCCTGGGCGGCAGTGCTTGTGCTGTTCGCCATCGCGGCGGCGAGCCTGGTGCAGGTGCGTTCCGGCGAGGCCACGGTGATTACCCGGTTCGGCAACCCGGTGCGGGTGCTGCTGCAGCCGGGCCTGGGCTGGCGCTGGCCGGCGCCGTTTGAAGCGGCGATTCCGGTGGACCTGCGCCTGCGTACCACCTCCAGCGGGTTGCAGGATGTGGGCACTCGCGATGGCTTGCGCATCATCGTGCAGGCCTACGTGGCGTGGCAGGTGCAGGGCGATACCGACAATGTGCAGCGCTTCATGCGTGCGGTGCAGAACCAGCCGGACGAAGCGGCGCGGCAGATCCGTACCTTCGTCGGCTCGGCGCTGGAGACCACGGCAGCCAGTTTTGACCTGTCCAGCCTGATCAACACCGACGCCAGCCAGGTACGCATCGCCGAGTTCGAAGCCCAACTGCGCCGGCAGATCGATCAGCAATTGCTCGCCACCTATGGCGTCCGCGTGGCCCAGGTCGGCATCGAGCGGCTGACCTTGCCGTCGGTGACGCTCACCGCCACGGTCGACCGCATGCGCGCCGAACGTGAAACCATCGCCACCGAGCGCACTGCCGTGGGCAAGCGCGAGGCGGCGCAGATCCGCTCGGCGGCCGAGCGTGATGCGCGGATCGTGCAAGCCGAGGCCACGGTCAAGGCCGCTGATATCGAAGCGCAATCGCGGGTCGAGGCGGCGCAGATCTACGGACGTGCCTACGCGGGCAACCCGCAGCTGTACAACCTGCTGCGCTCGCTGGATACCCTGGGTACGGTGGTGACGCCAAGCACCAGGATCATTCTGCGTACCGATGCCGCGCCGTTCCGCGCGTTGGTGGATGGCCCGAAGGATGTTCAGCCATGAGTGAGCGTGACAGCCCGGACAGCCCCTGGATCCAGGCCGGGCGCCTGACGTTCCTGGCGCTGTACGCAGTCACCGTATTGGCGGCGTTGGCCTGGGCGTTTTCCAATGTGCGCCAGATCGACCCGCAGAACCGCGCCATGGTGCTGCACTTCGGCGCCCTCGACCGCATTCAGAACGCCGGGTTGCTGCTGGCATGGCCGCAACCGTTCGAGCAGGTGGTGTTGCTGCCGGCGGCGGACCGGGTGATCGAGCGTCGGGTGGAGAACCTGTTGCGTTCGGATGCGGCGGTGCAGGCGGACCGCGTGGCCAGTTTCGCCACGCCCTTGAGCGATACGCTGGCCGGCTCCGGCTATCTGCTGACCGGTGATGCCGGGATCGTGCAACTGGATGTGCGAGCCTTCTACAAGGTCACCGAACCCTATGCCTTTGTATTGCAGGGCGAGCATGTGCTGCCCGCGCTGGACCGCCTGGTGACGCGCAGCGCGGTTGCCCTGGCGGCGGCGCGGGACCTGGACACTATCTTAGTGGCGCGCCCTGAATTGATCGGCACTGACAACGGCGCCGCCGAGCGCCGCGAACGGCTGCGCGGTGATTTGGTGCAAGGCATCAATCAGCGTCTGGCACAGTTGACCGCCAGCGGCTTGGGGTTGGGTATCGAAGTGACCCGGGTCGATGTGCAATCGAGCCTGCCGGGCCCGGCGGTGAACGCGTTCAACGCGGTACTCACGGCCAGCCAGCAAGCTGACAAAGCGGTGGCCAACGCGCACACCGATGCGCAAAAGCTCACCCAGACCGCCAACCAGGAGGCTGATCGCCAGGTGCAGGTCGCCCATGCCCAGGCCAGTGAACGTCTGGCCAATGCCCAGGCGCAGACCGCCACGGTCGCCGGCCTGGCGCAAGTGAAAGACCCGGGCTTGTTGCTGCGCCTGTACCGTGAACGCTTGCCGAAGATTCTCGGCCAGGCCGGCTCGGTGACCACGGTCGATCCCAAAGACGACGCCCGTTTGATCCTCCAGGGAGCCGAGCAATGAGCGCATCCATGCTGACCACGACTGAACAGCGCAGCGCCGCCCGGCAATTGACCCTGGCCATGCTGGCCCTGGGTTTATTGCTGCTGGGCCTGGTATGGCGCTGGCTGGCGGCGGACCAGAGCGGGGTCAGCCAGCTGTTGCTCGGTGTTGCCTCGCTGCTGGTGGCCGTGCCGGTCATGCGTTCGGCCTGGTACAGCCTGCGCTACCCGAGCCTGCATGGCATCACCGACCAATTGATCGCGCTGGCGATGATGGGCGCCTGGGCCACGGGCGATCTGCTGACCGCTGCCTTGCTGCCGATCATCATGATTTTCGGGCATGTACTTGAAGAGCGCAGCGTGATCGGCTCCCAGGAAGCGATCCATGCGCTGGGCAAGCTCACCCGCAGCCATGCACGCCGGGTGCAGGCTGACGGCAGCATTGTGGAAGTGGACAACGCCACGCTGAACAGCGGTGATGTGGTCGAAGTGCGCGCCGGCGACCGCGTGCCGGCCGATGGCGTGGTGCTGTCGGGCCAGGCCAGCCTGGACACCGCGCCGATTACCGGGGAGTCGGTGCCTCTGGAGGCCAGTGTGGGCGTACAGGTGTTCGGCGGGGCGATCAATCTCGACGGCCTGCTGCGCCTTGAAGTGACGCGCACGGGCAATGAGTCGACCCTGGGCAAGGTCATTGCGCTGATGCAGAACGCCGAGCGGGCCAAGCCGCCGATCACGCGGTTGCTGGAGCGCTATGCCGGTAGCTACATGGTGTTGGTACTGTTGCTGGCGGCGGTCACCTGGTTTGTCACCCACGACGCTCAGGCGATGCTGGCCGTGCTGGTGGCGGCGTGTCCGTGTGCATTGGTGTTGTCAGCGCCGGCGACCGCGATTGCCGGGATCGCGGTCGCTGCACGCCATGGCATCCTGATTCGCAGCTCGGCGTTTCTGGAAGAGCTGGCGGACCTCACTTCGCTGGTCGTCGACAAGACCGGCACCCTTACCTTCGGCACTTTACGCCTGCAGTCCATCCAAACCGCTTCGACCGATCGCCAGGCGTTGCTCAACCTGGCGGCCAGCCTCGGTTCGGCCAGCAGCCATCCGGTCAGCCGTGCGCTGGCGGGGTTGGCGACGCAGGAGCAACTGTTGGCGCTGAGCGATATTCGCGAGCGCCAGGGGCTCGGCGTGGTTGCGCACACGGAACAGGGCGAAGCGGCGCTGGGCCGCCCCGAACTGTTCGAGCAACTGAATATCGTCACCACCTCGGTGCCTGAGCACGACGGCCCGATTGCCGGGCTGGCGCTGAACGGGCAATTCCTGGCTTGGCTGCTGCTGGCCGACAGCGTCAAACCGGAGGCGCGCCAGGCCCTGCAGGAGCTGCGCGAGCTGGGGCTGGGACGCCAACTGCTGCTCACCGGTGACCGCCAGAGCGTGGCCGACAGCCTCGCCGTGAGTGTGGGCATCAGTGAGGTCCAGGCCCAGGCGTTACCGGAAGACAAACTCAACCGGGTGCTGGGAGAGATCGGCAGCGGTTTCCGGCCGATGGTGGTGGGGGATGGGATCAACGACTCCCTTGCACTGAAAGCCGGCGTGGTCGGCGTAGCGATGGGCGCGGGCGGTGCCGATATCGCGCTGGCCTCGGCCGACGTGGTGCTGATCGGCAGCGACCTGCGCCGCCTCGGTACCTGTGTGCGTTTGAGCCGCCAATGCCGACGCACCTTGCAGGTCAACGTGATCATCGGCCTGGGCTGGACGCTGGCCATCGTGGTGTTCGCCGCCTTCGGCTGGCTGGGCGCCGCCGGAGCCATGATTGCCGCCGTGCTGCATAACCTCAGCACCTTGCTGGTACTCGGTAACGCCGGGCGCTTGCTGCGCTTTCAGGAGCCGTTGCTGAAGCTCGACGAATAATTTTTACAAATCTTTGTACAGGGCTGTAACGCGCAAAGGGCGCCTCACTCTAGTGGTGTGTCGAGACTGGGCAATCCGTCCAGACCGACACCATCACCTGAGGACTACACAATGAATATCAAACACGCCGTTTCCGGTGCTGCCCTGGCGATCGCTGCCGCTTCCCTGTTTGCCGGCGTCGCCACCCAGGTACAGGCCGCCGATGCTCCGGTTCATTGCTACGGCGTCACTTCCTGCAAAGGCATGAACGACTGCAAAACCGCTGAAAACGCCTGCAAAGGCCAGGCGGTCTGCAAGGGCCACGGCTTCAAGGCCATGACCCAGGCCGAATGCGACAAGGCCGGTGGCAAAGTCGGCGAGTAACCGACACGCGAGTGCGACCGCAGCGGACACCGCGCCGCTGCGGACACTTCCAGGAGCGCATGATGGTCAGTTCTTTCCCCTCCCTGGGTTACGGCCTGGGTTTACGCAACGAATACTATGAACAGATCCTGGCCCAATCCCCTGCGGTGGATTGGTTCGAAGTGATCTCCGAGAACTACATGGTGCAGGGCGGCAAAGCCTTGTACTACCTGGACGCGATAGCCGAGCGCTATCCCCTGGTGATGCACGGTGTGTCTCTGTCGATCGGTGGGCCCCATGCCATCGATACCGAATACCTCAAGCACATCCAGCAGCTTGCCGCGCGCATCCAGCCGGCGTGGATTTCCGATCACCTGTGCTGGAGCCGGGGCAGCGCCCACCAGTTGCATGACCTGCTGCCCCTGCCTTACACCGAGGAAAGCCTGTACCACGTGGCCAGTCGCGTGCGTCAGGTGCAAGACGTGCTGCAACGCCCGTTGGTGCTGGAAAACGTCTCCAGCTACGTACGCTCCAAGGCAGATGAATTTACCGAGTGGCAATTTCTCAATGCGTTGACGCACCTGACGGGATGCCAACTGCTGCTCGACGTGAACAATGTGTACGTCAGCTCGCGCAACCACGGGTTCGATGCCTGGGAGTTCATTCGCAACCTGCCGCCCGAGAGCATTCGCCAACTGCACCTGGCGGGGCATCTGGATTACGGCGACTACGTGGTCGATACCCATGATCACCCGGTGTGCGACCCGGTGTGGGCGCTCTATCAGCGCACCCTGGAACATCTGGGGCCGGTGTCGACGCTGCTGGAACGCGACGATCATTTTCCGCCATTCGAGGCGTTGCTGGCTGAATTGAGCAAGGCCCGGGAGCTGGGAGCCACTGCTTTGGCCAGGGGTGCGCTATGCGCCTGATCGATTGGCAACTGGCCTTCGAGGCGCATCTGTTGTCTGAAACGTCCACCGCCGCCAGTGGCTTTTCTGCCACCCTGCTCGGCGGCCCGACGCTGGATGTAGACACGGGCCTGGCGATTTATCACAACGCTTACCTGTCGCGCTTACAGGAAGTGTTACGTCATGATTTCGCCGCCATCCGCTACTGGCTGGGTGATGAAGAGTTTGCCGCATTGAGCCAGGCGTATGTTCGGCGCTACCCGCCGGACCATTACAGCCTGCGTTGGCTGGGTGAGCGCTTTGCAGTGTTTATTCTTGAGCATCTGGTGGCCGAACAAAGTATTCCCCTGGCCGAACTGGCGCAGTTGGAATGGGCGTTCACCCTGGCCTTTGACGCGCCTGGGGGCGAGCCGCTGACCCTCGACCATATGGCGCAACTGACGCCCGAGGACTGGCCGCACTTGCGCGTATCGCTGGCACCTTCAGTGCAACACGTGCTGTGCCGTTTCAATACAGTGGCGATCTGGCGGGCCAACAAGGATGAATCGGACTTTCCCGGCAGCCAGGCGCTGGACGTGGCACAGGTGTGCCTGGTGTGGCGTCACCGCAACCTGTGCCAGTACCGCAGCCTGGAACCGGATGAGGCCCGTGCCCTGGCAGGCATGACGACCACCGGCTGGAACTTTTCAGAACTGTGCATCGAGTTGACAGTCACTTATGGAGAGGGTGCGCCACTGCAAGCGGCCACGTGGTTGAAACAGTGGATCCAGGACGGGTTGCTCGAACGTCGGGCTTCATAGCAGGCAGTTATTTAATCGATAGCTTCCTACTTTATTTGGGATGGTCTACCCTCACTCCAGACGTCTGAAACAAGGGGGGGACTACTCATGCTCGCGCAACTTCCACCGGCCTTACAGAATCTTCAGCTACCGCTGCGTCTGCGACTCTGGGACGGCCATGAATTCAACCTGGGCCCGGAGCCCAGTGTGACCATTGTGGTGAAGGACCCTACGGTCGTCACACAGCTGACCCATCCCACGCTCGACTCACTGGGCGAAGCCTTCGTCGAGGGCAAGCTGGACCTGGAAGGCTCCATTGCCGAGGTGATCAGGGTATGTGACGAATTGAGTCACGCCTTGATCGACGACGACGACGGACCTCGCCCGGTGCGCTCGATCCACGACAAGGCAACCGACGCGGCGGCCATCTCCTACCACTACGACCTGTCCAATGAGTTCTACCAGCTATGGCTGGACCAGGACATGGCGTATTCCTGCGGTTATTTCGAAACCGGCAGCGAGTCCATCGACCAGGCCCAGCAAGACAAATTTCGCCACCTGTGCCGCAAATTGCGCTTGCAGCCGGGTGAGTATCTTCTCGATGTAGGCTGTGGCTGGGGCGGGCTGGCGCGGTTTGCGGCGCGGGAGTTCGGCGTCAAGGTGTTCGGGATTACCTTGAGCAAGGAACAACTGGCCCTGGCCAGAGAGCGGGTCAGGGCCGAAGGCCTTGAAGAGCAGGTCGACCTGCAGTTGCTCGACTATCGCGACCTGCCTCAGGATGGCCGTTTCGACAAGGTGGTGAGCGTGGGCATGTTTGAACATGTCGGCCACGCGAACCTGGCGCAATACTGCCGGATTCTGCACGGCGCCGTGCGCGAAGGCGGCCTGGTGATGAACCATGGCATTACCGCCAAGCATACCGACGGTCGTCCCGTGGGCCGTGGTGCCGGGGAGTTTATCGAGCGCTATGTATTCCCCAATGGCGAGCTGCCGCACCTGGCAATGATGACGGCCGAAATCAGCGAAGTCGGCTTGGAAGTGGTGGATGTCGAAAGTCTGCGCCTGCACTACGCCCGCACGCTGGACCACTGGAGCGAGCGCCTGGAGGACAACCTCGAAGCGGCGACGAAGATGGTGCCGGAGCACGCTTTGCGTATCTGGCGCCTGTACCTGGCCGGTTGCGCCTATGCGTTTGCGCGGGGCTGGATCAACCTGCACCAGATCCTGGCGGTGAAACCCCATGCCGATGGCAGCCATGAACTGCCGTGGACGCGGGAAGATATCTACCGCTGAATGTGGGAGGGGGGCTTTTTGTAGGAGCGAGCTTGCTCGCGAAAAACTCACAGGCACCGCGTTCATTCAGGAAGGACGCGTTATCGTTGACGTTTTTCGCGAGCAAGCTCGCTCCTACCGAGTGCCACCTGTGTGTTTAAAGGATGGGTGAGATCAAGCGCGCCACCCGCATGCCCAACTGCTGCAGGCGCCGGGTCTCGCGGCTTTCTTCCTGGCTGACTTCATGGGCCTGGGCGAAGTCGTCCAGCAGCATCTGCTCCACCTCTTTGGCGAAGGCTTCGTCGACCGTCAGCAACATCACTTCGAAATTCAGCCGGAACGAACGGTTGTCCATATTCGCACTGCCGATGGCGCTGATTTCGCTGTCTACCAGCACCACTTTTTGATGCAGGAACCCGGGGGTGTAGCGGAACACCCGCACGCCGGCGCGTACCGCTTCGATGGCATAGAGGCTGGAGGCGGCGTACACGATGCGGTGGTCGGGACGCGAGGGCAGCAGCACGCGCACATCCACGCCGCGCAGGACGGCCAGGCGCAGGGCGGCGAACACCGCTTCGTCGGGGATGAAATACGGGCTGGTGATCCACACGCGCTGGGTCGCGGCATGAATGGCCTCGACGAAAAACAGCGAGCAGGTTTCGTACGGGTCCGCCGGCCCGCTGGCGAGCAATTGACAGAGCACGCCGTCTTCCGGATAAGCGTCCGGCAGGATCAGCGGCGGCAATGCCCGCGCGGCCCAGAACCAGTCCTCGGCAAACGACTCCTGCAAGCACGCCACCACCGGGCCGGTGACCTGCACGTGGGTATCGCGCCACGGTGACAACGGCGGCTTTTTGCCGAGGTATTCATCGCCCACATTGTGCCCGCCGACAAACCCGGTGACGCCGTCCACTACCACGATTTTGCGATGGTTGCGAAAGTTGACCTGGAAGCGGTTCAGCCAGCCACTGCGGGTGGCGAAGGCCTTGACCTTCACCCCGGCGTCGCGCAGCGATTGTACGTAGCGATGGGGCAGGGCGTGGCTGCCGATACGGTCGTAGAGCACGTAGATGTCCACGCCTTCGGCCGCCTTGGCCGTGAGTAACCGGTGCAGTTGGCGGCCGAGGTCATCGTCGTGAATGATAAAAAACTGGAACAGTACGGCGGTTTTCGCGTTGCCGATGGCCTCGAAGATGGCGCTGAAGGTGGCGTCGCCATTGACCAGCAACTGCACCTGGTTATTGGCCAGGCAGGGCATGCGACCCAATTTGGGCATGGCGCGCAAGGACGCGTAGGCACTGGAGTTGCGTGCGGCCAGCGCTTCCTCGACCCACGGGCGCCAGTTCAGTTCGGCGATTGCCCGGTGCATTTCCTGGTTGGCCTGGCGACGCGCCTGGATGTAGGCATCGAAGGTGCTGCGCCCGAAAATCAGGTAGGGAATCAGCGTGAGATAGGGCATGAACATCAACGACAACGCCCAGGCAATCGAGCCTTGGGCGGTCCTGACGGTCAGTACCGCATGGACTGCGGCGAGGCTCCCGAAAAAATGCAGCGTGGCAATGAAGTAGGCGAGCAGGTGCGGGCCAAAAAAATCCATGAACGACATCACTCCGGGCAGTCCAGTGCGTAACAGACCATGTTCCACAGTGAATGTCGCTATTTTATTTGCCGTGCAACACTGGCGCCTTTGCGGCGTCTAACGCCCACCATTGCCCAGGAGTTACCCGATGAATGCTCGTCTGCTGTGTTTGTCCATGGTTGTTGGTTTGTCGCTGCCGTTGGCGGCGCAGGCGCAGATGTTGGCGCCGGGCTTGTGGGAATTGACCACCAGCAATATGAAAGTCGATAACCAGGACCTGCCGGACCTGTCGCTGATCCTCGGTCAGCTCAAGCAACAGATGACCCCCGAACAGCGCGCCATGCTGGAAAAACAAGGCATTACCATGGCCGGTAAAGGCGTGCAGGTGTGCCTGACGCCGGCTCAGGTCGCCTCCGATTCCATCCCCCTGACCGACCCGCAGTCGGGCTGTAAACAGCAAGTGACCGACAAGACCGGCAACCAGTGGAAATTCCGCTTCAGTTGCCCGAAAGCCCAGGGTGTGGGGGTGGCGACGTTCCAGAGCCAGAAAGAATTCACCACCACCGTCAACGGCACCTTCAATGCCACCGGCATCCAGCAAAAGGGCAGCCTGGACACTCACGCCCAGTGGCTGGGTAACGATTGCGGCACCGTCAAACCTCGCGCCTGACCCAGCCGGGCATTGCCAATCAACACCCGATTCCTGCTTCAGAACTCGTTTTGCAGGGCCTTGTAACCGCGCACCAGGTCGACATTGGTGCGCGCCACGTCTTCGGAAAACTCCGAGGCGCTGACACTCACCGGCGGGAATTGCGACAGGTCGGTAGTGGGCCCGATGCGGGTGGTGGAGGGGACATAGAAGGCTGCGGGCAGGTCGCGCCCGTCCACCACCGAGTTGTGCCGCACCACGCAGCCGTCGCCCACGGCGCAGTTGAACAGCACGCTGTTGAAGCCGATGAACACGCGGTCGCCGACGGTGCAGGGGCCATGCACGATGGAGCGGTGCGCAATCGAGGTGAACTCGCCGATGGTCACGGCGGCGCCGGACTTGGAGTGGATCACCACGCCGTCCTGAATATTGGAATTGGCACCGATGGTAATGGGGTCCATGGCGCCGCTGGCGTCGACCTCGTCGGCGCGGATCACGGCGTAGGGGCCCACAAACACGTTTTCGCCGATGATGACCTTGCCGCAGATGATCGCGGTTTTGTCGACATAGGCCGATTCGGCTATTACCGGCAGATCGCCGGAAGGGTTCTTGCGAATCATGGTTTGCCCAGCGCGGCGCACAAGGTGTTGAGGTTGTACTCGAACAGCCCGGTAAAGGTGCTGGCCGGGCCTTCTGCGGCCAGGGCATCGGAGTACAGCGTGCCGCCGATCTGCGCGCCGCTTTCGTCGGCAATTTGCTTGAGCAGGCGTGAGTCCTTGATGTTTTCCATGAACACGGCCTTGACCTTGTCCTTGCGGATCTGGGTGATCAACGCGGCCACTTCGGCGGCCGACGGTTCGCGCTCGGTGGACAGGCCTTGGGGCGCGAGGAACTGGATACCGTAGGCCTGGCCCAGGTAACCGAAGGCGTCATGGGAGGTGACGATACGGCGGTTACCCGCAGGCAGCGCGCCGAACCTGGCCTTGGCTTCGGCCAGCAGGCGGTAGATGTCTTTCAGGTAGGCCTGGCTGTTGCGCATATAGTCCGCCTGGTTGGCAGGGTCGGCGGCCACCAGCGCCTTGGTGATGTTGTTGACGTAGATCTCGGCATTGGCCAGGTTGTGCCAGGCGTGCGGGTCGGGGATGGTCTCGCCGTCCTCGTCCATGGTGTGGGAGATTACGCCCTTGCTGGCGGTGACCACAGTGGCCCGGGTTTCGGTGCTGGTCACCAGGCGGTCCAACCAGGGCTCGAAGCCCAGGCCGTTCTTGATGATGAGCCTGGCCTTGAGCAGCGCCTTGGCGTCGTCCGGCGTGGGCTCGTAGGTGTGGGCGTCGGCGTCCGGGCCGACCATGTTGCTGATCTGGATGTGATCGCCACCAATCTGATGGGTGATGTCATCGAGGATACTGAAGCTGGTGACCACCTGGAGTTTGTCGGCGGCCTGGGACATCGACAGCGGCAGCAGCAGGCTGAACAGCACGAGTAGAGCGCGCATCGGAAAACACCTCATTGGGATGACAGCAAGGGCGGGCGGCGCAGCAAGCCGTGCACCGGACCGAAGACCACGGACAGCAAATACCCGGCGCCCGCCACCAGCACGATGGCCGGGCCGCTGGGCAGTGAGTAATAGAACGACAACAGCAGACCCAGCCATACCGACAGGCATCCCAGCACTGCCGATACCGCGATCAACACCGGCAGGCGCCGGCTCCAGAAGCGTGAAGCGATGGCCGGCAGCATCATCAAACCCACCACCATCAAGGCGCCAATGGCCTGGAAACCGATCACCAGGTTCAGCACTACCAGGGTCAGGAACAGTCCGTGGGCGAGCGGGCCCAGGCGGCTGACGGTTTGCAGGAACAGCGGGTCGAGGGTATCGAGCAACAGCGGTTTGTAGATCAGCGCCATGGCAATCAGGCTGAAGCCGGTCACCCACAGCATGCCGGTGAGGGTGGTTTCATCCACGGCCAGCGCGGAGCCGAACAGCAGGTGCAGCAGGTCCAGGCGCTTGCCGGCGATGCCAAGAATCAACACGCCGGCGGCGAGGGAGATGGGGTAGATGGCGGCGAGGCTGGCGTCTTCGCGCAGGCCGGTGCGACGGGTGATCCACGCGGATAACCCCGCCATGCCCAGCCCGGCGCCGAGGCCGCCGAGGGTCAACGCGGGCAGGCTCAGCCCGGCGAACCAGAAGCCCAGGGCGGCGCCGGGCAGAATGCCGTGGGCCACCGCATCACCGATCAGGCTCATGCGCCGCAGGATCAAAAACACCCCCAGCGGCGCTGTGCTGCAGGCCAGCACCAGCCCGCCGATCAGCGCGCGGCGCATAAACACGAAGTCGACAAAGGGCATCCACAAGTGGGCGGCAACATGCATCAGGCCACCTGCAATTGCGGTTGTGGACGAATCAACTCTTTACTCGGGCCCAGCACGCAGCCTGTGCTTTTGATGTGCAGCACGTCCGGTGTGTGGTGGCGCACCGACGCCAGGTCATGACAGACCACCATCAGCGTGCGGCCTTCTTCATGCCAGGCATGGATATGTTTCCAGCACAGCGCCTGGCCTTCCTCATCAAGGGCAGCGTGGGGTTCGTCGAGCAGCAACACCGGCGAGTTGGTCAGGCTCATGCGGGCGAGCAAGGCGCGTTGCAGTTGCCCGCCGGACAGGGCCATTAACGGGCGTTGCTCCAGACCGCTCAGGCACCAGTCTTCCAGCGCGGCGTGCAGGCGCTCGTTGCGTTGCGGTGACGTGAGCCGAGTGCCCCACAATCCTGCAGCGACCAGTTCCTGCAGGCTGATGGGGAACTGCCGGTCCAGGTATTGCTGCTGGGGCAGGAAGGCCAGGCCGCCGCGCCGTGGAACATCGACGCTGACCTTTCCTGTCAGCGGCTTCTGCAAGCCGGCGATGACCTTGAGCAGGCTGCTTTTGCCACAGCCATTGGGGCCGATGACGCCGGTGAGGCTGCCTTTTTCCAGGGTGAAATCCACGGCGGGGGTGAGCGGTTGGCCAGGAGCGCCCCAGCGCAACGCAGTGCAGGTGATCATGTGGAAGGTCTCGTCCAGCGGCTTTCGGCCACGGCATCGTGCGCGTGCAGGCTTTCGGCGTGGACCACTTTGAGGTGAAAGGCCTTGACCGCATCCGAGCGCTTCAAGGCGAGATTAAGGCGGCGGGCGGCGTCCTCGCAGAACATCAGGTTCTGCCCATTGGCCAGGGCGAAGGCTTGCTCATCGGCACGTTTCACCGCAGTTTGCACGGCGGTGCCGAGGGCGGCTTCGGCGCTGTTGATCAGGTCGACAATTGGCAATTGCTCGCCCTGCAGGTGCACATGCAACTGCGCGCTGCTGCGTTGGCTGTGGGGGGTGGCGACAATGCCGTTGGCGCTGCCGAGCCAGGTCAACACGTCTGCATGCTGCAATGGCGTGTTGGCGAAATCGTCGAGAAATTGCTGTTGAATCAATTGCCTGGCGAGGGCGGCGGAGCATGGGCAGGTTGATGAGTAGGTCACGTCAATTTTTAGTTCCACGTGGAACATCTGGTTTTCCAGACGCGCCTCAATGCTGACCGGGTAGCGTTTCCAACCGTCCAAAGGGCTGACTAGAGCCGGGCGTTTCAACAGCAAGTTGGTGTGGATACGCAGGTAGGCGTTATTAGATAAATCTTCATGTGTGTCGAGAAAGCGCTGCAGTACATTACGCAGAAGTGCAGGCGTCAGCGGCTGCTGATCGAACATTTCCAGTGCCAGGTACAGGCGTGACATATGAATGCCACGGGCCGATCCATCGTCCAGGCTCACACCGGCATCGGCGGTGGCGAGCAGGCGTTGGCCATCAAACAGGACAGGCAAGGCCACGCCGCACATGCCCACCCAGTCGAGTGGCAAGGCTTGGCGTGAAGCCTGCGCGGCGATATCCGGCAGAGTCAGCGCATTCATAAGCAGGTCCATCGTTGGCAATAATTAGACATGTTATAGTATAACAATAACATTCACGATGAATTTTCTGCTCCAGCCTTTCTTCAGTCACGTCGAGCAGGGACGCTCCCTTATTCGCGGTATCGGTCATGCACAGACGTCAGCTCCTCAACCTGCTGTTGCTCAGCCCCCTGTTCGCCTTGCCGCCGGGGGCTTACGCCACGCAGATCCGCAATGCGCGCCTGTGGCGTTCGGCCGATAAGCTACGGCTGGTCTTCGACCTCAGCGGCCCGGTGCACTACAAGACGTTTTCACTGACCGCCCCGGAACGCTTGATCATCGACCTGAGCGGCGCAGGGCTCAGTGGCGATTTCTCCCAGTTGGCGCTCAAGAACAGCGGAATTACCTCGATCCGCTCCGGGCATTTTGGCCAGAACGACACCCGCATCGTGCTGGACCTGGCCGCGCCGATGCAGCTCAACAGCTTCCTGTTACCGCCCCAGGAGGGCCAGGGCCACCGCCTGGTGCTCGACCTGACCCGCGCCACACAGGCGCCTCGTCAAATCGCCGCCGAACCTGCGCCCTTGATCGCGCCGGTGGATAAAACCCATCCCCGGCGCGACATCATTGTGGTGGTCGACCCGGGTCACGGCGGCAAGGACCCCGGCGCGATCGGCTCCAAGGGCCAGCGGGAAAAGGACGTGGTGCTGTCGATCGCTCAGTTGCTGGCCAAACGCTTGAAGCGCGAAAAGGGTTTTGACGTGAAGCTGGTGCGCAACGATGACTTTTTCGTGCCTTTGCGCAAGCGCGTGGACATCGCCCGTCAGCACAAAGCCGATATGTTCATCTCCGTGCATGCCGACGCCGCACCAAGGCTTACTGCTTCGGGGGCCTCGGTGTACGCGTTGTCCGAAGGCGGCGCCACCTCGGCGACCGCTCGCTTCATGGCGCAGCGCGAAAACGGCGCGGACCTGTTGGGCGCCACGACGTTACTCAACCTCAAGGACAAGGACCCGATGCTCGCGGGAGTAATCCTCGACATGTCGATGAACGCCACCATCGCCTCCAGCCTGCAACTGGGCAGCTCGGTGCTGGGTAGCCTGCAAAATATCACCAGCCTGCATCAGAAGCGGGTGGAGCAGGCCGGATTTGCGGTGCTCAAATCACCGGACGTGCCGTCGATCCTGGTCGAGACCGGCTTTATCTCCAACACCCAGGACGCCCAGCGGCTGGTAACGGCGCGCCATCAACAGGCGGTTGCCGATGGCCTGTTCGACGGTCTGAAAAAATACTTCGAGAAAAACCCACCGATGAACAGCTACATGGCGTGGGCGCAGGAACAGAAGAAAGGCCAGGTCTAGCAGCCGGTGATGCGGCTGCAGGTGAATGTGGCGCTGGCTCCGCCGGAACTGGAGAAGCGGTTGAGCGTGGTCCAGCCCACGCGCCGCGTGTAGCCGACCCACGCCTCACCGTCCGATGCCAACCCGGTGAAGAACGTCAGCTGCCCGTAGCGGCTGTTGGTTTGTGCCCAGAAGCGTTTGCCGATCACTTCGAAACCGCGCAAATACGTGGTGCTGCCGACGGTCGCCACGCTGTAGGCATTGCCCAGCGGGTCTACGCAGGCCAGCAGGTTGGCGCTGCGCGTGCAGTGGGCCGACAGGCTTGGGGATTGAGCACAGGCAGGTCCCGCCGCTGCCAATAGCAGGATGTACCACAGGCGTTTCATCGGGTTTCTCTGGGGTTGGGAGGTGATCAAGCTTCGCGCCCTTCGTCACGCAGAGCAAGGAGGGTTGGCTTGTTTGTATTGTTATAATATAACATAAAACAAAGCCTGGCTTGACCGGGCAGCCTGATGAGAGCGACCTGATGCCCAATCGTCTACCCGTTACCGTGTTGTCCGGCTTTCTCGGCGCCGGTAAAAGCACCCTGCTCAACCACGTACTGCGCAACCGCGAACACCTGCGCGTGGCGGTGATCGTCAACGACATGAGCGAAATCAACCTCGACGGCAGCGAGGTCCAGCGTGACGTCACCCTTAATCGCGCCGAAGAAAAGCTGGTGGAGATGAGCAACGGCTGCATCTGCTGCACGTTGCGTGAAGACCTGCTCGAAGAAGTCGGCAAGCTTGCCAGGGAAGGCCGGTTCGATTACCTGCTGATCGAATCCACCGGCATTTCCGAACCCATGCCTGTGGCCGAAACCTTCACCTTTCGCGATGAAAACGGGCAAAGCCTGGCGGATATCGCGCGCCTGGACACCATGGTCACCGTGGTCGACGGCATGAATTTCCTGCTCGACTATCAAGCCGCGGAAAGCCTGGCCTCACGCGGGGAAACCCTGGGGGAAGAGGATGAGCGCTCGATCACCGACCTGTTGATCGAACAGATCGAGTTCGCCGATGTGATACTGATCAGCAAGATCGACCTGATCGGCAGCCACGAGCGCCAAGAGCTGATGGCGATCCTCGAACGGCTCAATGCCCAGGCACACATCATCCCGATGGTGATGGGGCAGGTGCCGCTGCACACCATCCTCAACACCGGGCGCTTTGATTTCGAACGGGCCGCCCAGGCCCCGGGCTGGTTGCAGGAATTGCGCGGCGAGCACGTGCCGGAAACCGAAGAGTACGGCATCGCTTCCACCGCTTATCGCGCGCGCCGCCCCTTCCACCCGCAGCGGTTTTTCGACTTCATCGACCGCCCCTGGGTGAACGGCAAGCTGTTGCGTTCCAAGGGTTTTTTCTGGCTGGCCAGCAAACACCAGGACGCCGGGAGTTGGTCCCAGGCCGGCGGTTTGATGCGCCATGGCTTTGCCGGGCGCTGGTGGCGCTTCGTGCCGAAAAGCCAGTGGCCGCAAGACGAAGAAAGTGTCGCGGCAATCATGGGCAACTGGCAGCCGAGCACTGGCGATTGCCGTCAGGAACTGGTGTTCATCGGGCAGAACATTGATTTTGCGCAGATGCGCGCCGAACTTGACCAGTGCCTGCTCACTGACGAAGAAATGGCCCTGGGCGTCGAAAGCTGGCGTCAGTGGGTCGATCCCTTTGGCCCCTGGTATGAGGAGGCAGCCGCCTGATGCTGGCCCCGGTTATTCCCCTGCGCCCCGTGATCCGCCAGACCTGCGGCGAAACCCCGCTGGCGCTCTCCGATATCCTCGAAGACGGCGTGAACCTGGCGCTGTGGCAGCGCCAATTGCCGCTGCATATCGCTGAGTTCGGTGCGTTGTTGGTGTCGCTCGATGAGCCGTTGGCCGAAGCATTGGTCATCGAATTGAGCGACGAAGACACCACGCCGAACTTGCAGGGCCTGGCGTCCGGTTGCCGTGATCTTGAAGGCTATGACGGCTTTATCGCCGATGTCTCCTGGCTGGTCAGCGCATTCGCCTGCCTGCTAGGCGCCAGGCGCATCGGCGTGCGTTTGCGCTTGCTGGACAAGGCGATGTGCCCGCGTTTCCATGTCGACCATGTGCCTGTGCGGCTGATCACTACCTACGCGGGCATTGGCAGCCAGTGGCTGCGCGAAGGCGTCATGGACCGCCGCCGCTTGAGCCAACCTGACGCAGAACCCGCCGAGCGCATCGAGCAAATCCACTGCGGTGAAGTGGCGCTGCTCAAGGGTACAAAATGGCACGGCAACGAAAATCATGGCCTGATTCACCGCTCGCCCGCCCTGAACGCGAATGAGCGTCGCTTGATTCTCACGCTGGATTGGCTCGCATAAACGCGTAGGATCAAACGCTCTACACGGTCTGAATGATGCCACCCATGCTGCAGAACATTCCCACCCACGTGATTGCCGGGCCCTTGGGCGCCGGCAAGACCAGCCTGATCAAACACCTGCTTGCCCAACGCCCGGCCAACGAGCGCTGGGCGGTGTTGATCAACGAGTTCGGGCAGATCGGCCTGGACGCGGCCTTGCTTACGCAAGAGGAGGATGGCATTGCCCTGGGCGAGGTGGCGGGCGGCTGCCTGTGTTGCGTGAATGGTGCGCCGTTCCAGGTAGGCCTGGGTCGGTTGTTGCGCAAGGCCAGGCCGGATCGGCTGTTTATCGAGCCTTCGGGCCTGGGCCATCCGGCGCAGTTACTCAAACAACTAGGCCAGGCGCCATGGCAGGAGGTGCTGTCGGTTCAGCCCTGCGTGCTGGTGCTGGACGCTCAAGCCCTGGCAGCGGGCAAACCCTTGCCGCCGGCGCAGCAGGAGGCGCTGGCCAGTGCCGGCCTGCTGGTGTTGAACAAGGATGAGACGCTGGATGCGCGGCAGCGTCAGGCCATAGCGCAGCAATTACCCGGCAACGCGATTTATTGGACGCGTCAGGCACGGTTGCCCATCGAGCAACTGCCTGGTTTGAAGGCACAGGCGGGCGGGGTTGTGGATAACTTCGTGGTGCCCAAAGGCTTGGCGCACATGGAGGCGGTCTGGAGCGACGCCGCGCTGCCGATCTGCCTGAGTCAGGCCCGGGAGGACGGCTGGAGTATCGGCTGGCGCTGGCACCCGAGCCAGCAATTTGATCCGCAGCGCTTGAAGCAGTGGCTGACAAACCTGGAATGGCGTCGTGCCAAACTGGTTATCCACAGCCGTGAGGCCTGGGTATCCGCCAATGCTGTGGATAACAGCCCATTGGTCTGGCAGCCCAGCGAATGGCGCCGCGATTCGCGTATCGAACTGATCTTCAGCGCACCCCAGGACGTGGCGGCATTGCAGGCTGCCCTGGTGGCCTGCCGTTACTGACGGTTCTTGGTGGCGTGGTCCTGGCGCCACTGGCTCAGTTCGATGACGTCGGCGCTGGGCAGCGGCTCCTTGGCTTCGAACGGGTAGGGCGCCAGTTCGATCTGCGCGCTGTGGGCGCCAAATTGAGTGATGGTGCCGCTGTGGCGAGTCTCGCCCGTGACGGTGAACTCGAAATTGTAGACGCGTGCCAGACGGCGCCGACCCTTGGCATCCTTCACCAAACCGATGCGTTTCAACGCCACTGCGCCGTCGAGCAGTTCGATGTCGAGCTTGGCGCAGTGCTGCTTGACCCGCTCCAGCGCCCGCTCGCGCAGGCCATGGTTGTGCCAGACCCACGCGGCGCCGGTCGCCAGCAGCATCAACACGAACATGTTTCCCAGGGTCAGCATTCCATGAACTCCAACAAAGTGAGCGCAGCTTAACTGTGTCGCCGGTCTGTCGTACAGGCTGCGTTTAGTCGCATACTGCGCGGCCAGAATTTCAACGGCTTTATGGAAATCTCCTGCATGAAACGTACACCCCATCTGCTTGCGATCCAGTCTCATGTGGTCTTTGGCCACGCCGGAAACAGCGCCGCCGTGTTCCCCATGCAGCGGGTCGGGGTGAATGTATGGCCGCTCAACACGGTGCAGTTCTCCAACCACACACAGTATGGCCACTGGGCGGGCGAAGTGCTGGCGCCGCAGCAAATTCCGGCACTGGTGGAAGGTATCGCGGCGATCGGCGAGCTGGGTAACTGCGATGCGGTGCTGTCCGGCTACCTGGGCAGCGCGGCTCAGGGACGCGCCATTCTAAGTGGGGTGGCGCGGATCAAAGCGCTCAATCCCAAGGCGATGTACCTGTGCGACCCGGTGATGGGCCATCCGGAAAAGGGCTGCAGCGTGCCCCAGGAAGTCAGTGATTTCCTGCTCGACGAGGCTGCGGCCATGGCGGATTTCCTGTGTCCTAACCAGCTGGAGCTGGACAGTTTTGCCGGGCGCAAGCCGCAATCGCTGTTCGATTGCCTGGCGATGGCCAAAGCCTTGCTGGCGCGCGGGCCGAAGGCGGTGCTGGTCAAGCATCTGGATTACCCGGGCAAGCTGCCGGACGGCTTCGAGATGTTGCTGGTGACGGCCGAGGGCAGTTGGCACTTGCGCAGGCCGCTCCTGGCCTTCCCGCGCCAGCCGGTGGGTGTGGGTGACCTGACGTCGGGGCTGTTCCTGGCGCGGGTGCTGTTGGGTGATAGCCTGGTGGCGGCGTTCGAGTTCACGGCGGCGGCGGTGCATGAGGTGCTGCTGGAGACCCAGGCCTGCGCCAGTTATGAACTGGAACTGGTGCGGGCGCAGGATCGAATCGCCCATCCCCGGGTACGCTTTGAGGCGATGCCGATCAGCCTGTGAATACATAGAACCCAATGTGGGAGGGGGCAAGCCCCCAGCAGCCTATGACTATCTTGCTGATGCTCCACAATCCAAATGTGGGAGGGGGCTTGCCCCCGATGGCGGCCTCTGGGCCGACCAGGATGCTGGATTGGAAAGAGTACATATCCGTTTCTGCGGTAACGGCTGCTAACGGTTCCGCTTTTACAGCGGCTCACTTTTGAAAAGCGCAAAAGTAAGCAAAACGCTCTTGCCCCACCACTCGGCACCTCGCCTAGGCTCGGTGTG
>NZ_CVTU01000106.1:0-4012 GCF_900004965.1 Pseudomonas sp. 44 R 15 | reverse complement strand
AGCCTGCGTTCGGCCAGCGTGGTTTAACGGGGCGCCTGAGATCAAGATCAAAAGCAGATCAAGATCAAGAGCGACTCGCTGCGCATCGTGGTTAGTGTTGGGCGCTGCAGCGTTTGCCCTCTGTAGGAGCGAGCTTGCTCGCGAAAAACGTCAACGATAACGCGTGCTTTCTGAATGAACGCGGTGCCTGTGAGTTTTTCGCGAGCAAGCTCGCTCCTACAAAAAAAGCTTTAACTGACTGGCATTAGGGCAGATCCCCCTCCCACATTTGACTGGGTTTGCAGATTTTGAACTACGGCGCGTCGGCCTTGATTTCCTGATAACGCCTTTCCAGTTCCTGGCGAATCTGCCGACGCTGCTGGGCCTGCACGAAGCGGCGTTTGTCTTCGCTGTTCTGCGGCTGCAAGGGGGGGACTGGGGCCGGTTTGCGCTGGTCGTCCACCGCCACCATGGTGAAGAAGCAACTGTTGGTATGACGCACCGAGCGCTCGCGAATGTTCTCGGTCACCACCTTGATGCCCACTTCCATCGAGGTGTTGCCGGTGTAGTTGACCGACGCGAGAAAGGTCACCAGTTCGCCGACATGGATCGGCTCGCGGAAAATCACCTGGTCCACCGACAGCGTGACCACATAACGGCCGGCATAACGGCTGGCGCATGCGTACGCCACTTCGTCGAGATACTTGAGCAGGGTGCCGCCGTGGACATTGCCTGAGAAGTTGGCCATGTCAGGGGTCATCAATACCGTCATCGACAGCTGGGCGTTTCCGGGTTCCATAGCACACTCACGGGTTTAGGCATTGGTTGGGTAGGGCACCTCTGCGGGTGCTGGGAGCTTTGCAGCCATCCCTAACGGGGACGCCGGTGGGCGGCTTGCCGTCACGCCCGGGCCGATCTGTTTCCATATATTGCACCGGCTTTCCGGCGGAAGTCGCGGTGTTAACCTTCAAACGCGCCTCCACGGGCATTTCTTACGGTCACGGCAGACTTTTCTTTCAGCGGCTGCGCGCGCGGAGAGTGAGAAACCACCAGTAATTCCAAGGAGCCCCACGCCATGCATGCCATCAGCTTTATCCAGGACTTGGCCGTGATCATGCTGGTGGCGGGGGTCGTCACCATCCTGTTTCATCGGCTCAAGCAGCCGGTGGTGCTGGGCTACATCGTCGCAGGCTTCATCATCGGCCCCCACACGCCGCCGTTCGGCCTGATTCACGATGAAGACACGATCAAGACGCTGGCCGAACTCGGGGTGATCTTCCTGATGTTCTGCCTGGGCCTGGAGTTCAGCCTGCGCAAGCTGTTCAAGGTGGGTGCCACGGCGTTTATCGCGGCGTTCCTGGAAATCATCCTGATGATCTGGATCGGCTACGAAATCGGTCAATGGTTCGACTGGAACACCATGGACTCGTTGTTTCTCGGCGCGATCCTGGCAATTTCCTCCACCACCATCATCGTCAAGGCGCTCAATGACCTGAAGATGAAGAACCAGCGTTTCGCCCAGCTGATATTCGGCGTGCTGATCGTCGAGGACATTCTGGGGATCGGCATCATTGCCTTGCTGTCGAGCATCGCCGTCAGCGGCACGGTCAGCTCCGGCGAGGTGTTTTCCACCGTGGGCAAGCTCTCGCTGTTCATGATTGTGGCGCTGGTGATCGGTATTCTGCTGGTGCCGCGCCTGCTGGCCTACGTCGCCAAGTTCGAAAGCAACGAGATGCTGCTGATCACGGTACTGGGTCTGTGTTTCGGCTTCTGCCTGCTGGTGGTCAAGCTTGAATACAGCATGGTGCTGGGGGCCTTCCTGATCGGCGCGATCATGGCCGAGTCACGCCAACTGATTAAAATCGAGCGCCTGATCGAACCGGTTCGCGACATGTTCAGTGCGATTTTCTTTGTCGCCATCGGCTTGATGATCGACCCGCAAATTCTGCTGCAGTACGCGTGGCCGATTGCGGTCATTACCGTGGCCGTGGTGCTGGGCAAGATGCTGTCTTGCGGGCTGGGCGCGTTTATCGCCGGTAACGATGGGCGCACCTCGCTGCGGGTGGGCATGGGCCTGTCACAGATTGGCGAATTCTCTTTCATCATCGCGGCGCTGGGGATGACCCTGCAGGTCACCAGCGATTTTCTGTACCCGGTGGCGGTGGCGGTTTCGGCGATAACGACGTTGCTCACCCCGTACCTGATCCGCGGCGCCGACCCGTTGTCACTGAAAATTGCCGCCGTGATGCCCCAGCGCATGAGCCGGGTATTCGGCATGTATGGCGAATGGCTGCGCAGTATTCAGCCGCAAGGCGAGGGCGCCATGCTGGCGTCGATGATCCGCAAGATCGTGCTGCAAGTGGGGGTGAACCTGGCGCTGGTGATCGCGATCTTCTTCGCCGGCAGCTTTTTCGCGGCGCGCATTGGCGGGTATCTGGAAGGCTGGGTCAGCGATCAAAGCTGGCAGAAGGCGTTGATCTGGGGTGGCGCATTGCTGTTGTCGCTGCCGTTTCTGATCGCGGCGTACCGCAAGCTCAAGGCATTGTCGATGTTGCTGGCGGAGATGAGCGTGAAGCCGGAAATGGCCGGGCGGCATACCCAACGTGTGCGGCGGGTGATCGCGGAGCTGATCCCCATTCTGTCGCTGCTGGTGATCTTCCTGCTCCTGGCAGCCTTGTCGGCCAGTATTCTGCCGACCAACAAGTTGCTGGTACTGATTGCGGTGGTCACGGCGGCGGTGGCGGCCGTGCTGTGGCGCTGGTTCATCCGCGTGCATACGCGGATGCAGGTGGCCTTGCTGGAGACGCTGGATAACCACAAGGATACGCCGGAACACTAGAAGGCCAGGTGTGGGCCTCAGCTTTCCAGCCAGACATCCCGTGCCCAGTGCCACACCGATTCCCAGGTTTCTTCCTGGACCAGTTCTTCCTCGGCGGACCACAGCACCACGGTGCCGTCTTCTTCGACGCAGTAGTAATCGTCGCCGTCCTGACAGATCGGGATCAGGCTGCGGTCAACACCGGCGTCCCAGGCGTTGGCGGCAACGTCCGGCAGATAGGTGTGGGACTGCGGGTCGGTGACGGTCACCGGCTCGAGGCTGCCGTAGACCACGTCGCTGACGGTCAGCAGGAATTCGCGGAACACAAAGGGGATGTCGATGAACAGTTGTTCTTCGATTTCCACCAGTTGGTCTTCGTCAGGCAGCTCCAAGGGAACCGGGACCGGTTCGTTGGCTTCACGCAGTTGTTCGATGATTTCTTCCACGGCCGGGATCCTCTTGCTGATGGCGCGTTTTATAGGGGCGTTTTATACAGTAGCTCGCTATAAGTGCAACCGTGAAATAGAAAACCCCGGAACAGGTCCGGGGTTTTGTTACCGCTTGCTCACGCGTGCGGGTATCAGCCGTTCTGGCGGATACCGGCGACCAGCCATGGCTGGTTTTCGCCCTGCGGACGTTCCATGTTCCAGCTTTCGCTGAACACTTCGCCCTGGTCGAAACGCGAGGTCTTCGACACGCCGCTGAAGGTCAGGGTGGCGATGGTCTTGTCGGCGCGATCATCCACACCGTCCAGCTGTACGCGCAGGTCGTCGATATAGGTCGACTGGAAGCCGTCACCCAGGTCGGCGCGTTCGCGCTTGAGGAACTCCAGCAGTTGCGGGGTCACGAACTCGGCGATCTTGTCCATTTCGTTGGCGTCCCAGTGCTGCTGCAGGGACTGGAAGTGGCTGCGGGCCGCTTCGATGAAACGCTCTTCGTTGAACCAGGCCGGCGCGTTGATCACCGGACGGGCGGCCGCAGGGGCTGCCGAACCGCCGAAGATCGAACCCATGGCGGGTTTTTGCTCGAACACTTCACGCTGCATCGGCGCGCCGGCCGGGGCCAGGTGCTCCTGCTGCTTGCGGCGACGGGCGGCGATAAAGCGGAAGATCACGAAGGCAATGACCGCCAGGATCAGGATGTCGAAGATCTGCATGCCCTGGAAGCCGCCGCCCATGAACATGGACGCGAGCAGGCCACCGGCGGCGATGCCGG
>NZ_CVTU01000115.1:112517-139579 GCF_900004965.1 Pseudomonas sp. 44 R 15 | reverse complement strand
CCCTCGGTGCGCGCCGGGATCAGCCACCACAACAGGCCGGCCGCCAGCAGCCCGAGTACACCCAGCAGGGTGACACTGGCGCGCCAACTGATGACCGCCAGCAACAGGCCGATCAACCCCGGGATCAGGGTCTTGCCGATATCCCCGCTGAAGTTGTACTGCGACAGCGCTTGTTTGACGCCCCCGCCCGCCTCGTGAGTATCGGTGATCAGCGACGAAGCCAGCGGGTGCTGCGTACTTGCACCCAGACCGCCCAGCAGCAGCGCCACCAGCAGCACCGCCAGCCCACCGGCCTGGCCGGCCAGCAGATAGGCCAGGCCCGCGAGCGCAGTGCCGCCCACCAGCAGACGTTCGCGCCCCCAGCGCGCCGCAGCGCGGCTGGCCAGTAGCTGGAAACCGGCCATCATGCCCGCATAGGCACCGCGCAACAGGCCGACCTGGGCGTAACTGAGGCCGAACTGCGCTTGCCAGATCGGCAACAACACGTAGATCACATCGGTCAGCCCATCGTGCACGGCATGCGCGCCGCAACCGGCCACCAGGGAACGGCGACGCACGCTTGCCGGGTCAGGCGGCGACAACGACGGGGCGGCGGTGTGCTTCAGGGTGTTCATTCGGGTCAGTGGCTCTCAGGCAGAACGCCGGGTCAACCCAGCAACTTCGCACAGTCGTTCATCACGCTGGCTTTACGCTGCAGGTATTCGGCAAAAATATCGCGCGCCGTGGCGGGGTCCACTTCAACCTGCAGGGCGCTGGTGAACTCGTTCACCGCCGCCACCGCATGGGCGAAATGGTTGCTCTCGGTGCCGCCGGTGTGCACGGTGACCCAGGCCACCGTCGCCCGGGATTTTTCCGGCGGCACGCCCATGTCCCGTACGAACCACTGCGAGTACATCGGATGGATGAACTCCACTTCGCCGTGGGTATACACCTCGTGGATCAACGTGGTCAGCAAGCCCTGCAACAGGTCGCGATCACGCAGGCGACGGCTGTCGGTCCAATCCTTGAAGGCCTGGGCCGAGGGCAGGCAATTGTCCTTCAACATCCACTGGTCATCGCCGCACAGCGCGGTCGCCATGGTGTAGAACAGGTCCGCGTGCACGGTGTTGCCCAACGCGCCCAAGTCTTCATCGGTGATGCGCTGCAGGCTGCCGCAAGCGCGGTACAGCTGCGCGGCGGCAGCGGAACCGGCGTCGCAACGCGCCAGCAACGTAATCCGATTGGCCAGGCCGGACACACTGGCCGCCGAATTATTGGTCTTGGACCAACTGGCGAAGAACTTGCGCAGTACCGCCGGCGAATGCCGACGCGAGGTGAGTCGCGCAAAAGCCTCTTCGATATCCATCAGCGCCTCTTCCTCAGCCCAGAAGGCTTCGAACAGGGCATGCCGCAAGGTACTGGCCGGCATGTCATTCAATACCGGTTCGACGATCTTCAACAACTGGCTGCGTTTGATCAGGGTGTCAGTCATATTCACCTCTCATAATCCTTTATTGGATGAAACATCAGGCCGGTTTGCCGCGTTGGCCGGCGATCAGCGCCTGGGTGTTTACCGGTTTCCAGCCCAGCAGGGCGATCACCAGCGACAACAACTGAAAACCTGCGATCAATGCCACGCAGCCCGGCCAGCCCCACTGCTCCCAGAGCAGCGCCGGGGCCACGGCGCCGGCGCTGCCGCCCAGGTAATAGCCGGTCAGGTACAGGCCTACGGCGCCGGACTTGTCCTGCCCGGCCGTGGTGGCGATGTAGGCATTGGCGCAGGCCTGGGCCAGGAATACGCCGGTCGAGCTCAGGGCCAGGCCCAGCACGATCAGCCACAGGGACGGCAATAAGGTCAGGGCCGACCCGCAGAGCCCGAGGGCCACGGCGGCACTCAGTAACTGCGATTGCGGTCGCGATTTGCTCAAGCGCCCGGCAATGGGAATCACCACCAGCGCCAGCAGGAACACGGCATACAGTGTCCCCAAGGCGGCGGCGCCCAGGTTGAACGGCGCCTGGCTGAGATACAGCCCGGCATAGGTAAAGGTGGCGACTTGTGAGAACAGCACGCAGAAACCGACGCCATAGGCCGCCAGCAAGGGTTTGCGCAAAAGCCGGCGCACCCCGCGCGCGCCCACGACCGCAAGGTTGGGACGTGCCACTGGATTGGCCGGCAGCAACAACAGGATCAGCAGGCCCACCGCCAGGCTAATCACTGCCAACAGCTCGAAGGCTTCGCGCCAGCCGACATATTGGGTCATGACCCCGGAGACAAAGCGCCCGGCAAACCCGCCGAGTACCGTACCTGCGACGTACAGGCTGGTGATCTCGGTGACGGTCGTTGCACGCCAGCGGTCGCCGATATAGGCCACGCTGGTGGCGAACACCACCGGGATCAACATACCCTCGATAAACCGCCACACCAGCAGCTCGGCAAAACTGTCCACATAGGCCGTCAGCAGCGTCGGCAGCGCCAGCAGCAAGGCGGCCGCGACAATCACTGTGCGTTGCTCGAAACGTCCGGTCAGGCGCCCGACAAACGGCGCAGTCAGCGCCACCGCCAGGGTGGTCACGGTAATGCTCCACCCGGCCTGCCGGGCGCTCACCTGGAAGCTTTGGGCAAACACAGGCAGGATGCTCTGGGTCGCGTAGAGATTGAGGAACGCCGCACAGCCACACAGAAACACGGCAAGGCGGGCGTGATGCAAGCGCGGGTTCATGGGACCTCTCGTCTTATTGTCGAGGATCTTTATAGAATGCCCAGCGTGGCGAACACCAATACCGAATTCGGACCGATCAATACCCAGGAAACAGAATGCTTGATTTACGCAAGTTACGTTACTTCCTGACGGTCGCCGAAGAGTTGCACTTCGGTCGCGCGGCGCAGCGCCTGCACCTCGCCCAGCCGCCCCTGACGCGGCAGATCTCGGCCCTGGAAACCGAGCTCGGCTTTCGTCTGTTCGACCGCACCAGCCGCACGGTCACCCTGACCGCCCAGGGCCGGCACTTTCTACCCTATGCCCGCGCCGCGCTGGAGCACGCCCGGCTCGCGCAGGACATTGCCGCCAAGCTGGCCGCCGGCGCCACCGGCCAACTGGTCGTCGGCTATGCCAGCTCCATCGCGCTGTCGGAGCTGTTCAGCCAAACCCTGCGAGCCTTCGCCCAGCGTTTTCCCGAGGTGCAACTGACCCTGGTGGAGAGCGCTTCCGGCAGCCTGCATGCGCACGTGCTGGACGGTCGCATCGACATCGGCATGAGCCGCCTGCTGCCGGAGCCCGGGCAAACCGACGTCGAGGTGTTGTCGTTGGGGCAGGAACCTCTGGTCGCAGCGCTTTGCAGCGACAACCCATTAGCGGGCCAGGACGAAGTCACCCTCGCCCAGCTCAGTGAGTTCCCGTTGATTCTGTTCCCCAGCGATTACGGTTCGGGCCTCAACGGTTCCATCGAGCAGCTGTATCAACGCCACGGCCTGGCGTTGCGCCCGGGCCCCGCGGGGCGCCAGATCACCTCGATCATCGCCCTGGTGGCGGCAGGCCAGGGTGTCTCGCTGGTGCCCCAGTGCACCCGCACGCTGGCCAGGCAAGGCGTGGTCTACCGACCATTGGCAGACCCCGAAGCCTGGGTGCACCTGCTGATCCTCACGCGCTCGCAATCACGCTCGCTGCTGGTCGAGGCGTTCATGGGGGTGGTCGGTGAAATGCTGCAAGGCCGGCCGGCGCTGGCTTAATCCGGGCAAAAAAATACCCCTGCGCGAGGGTAATGCCGTTCAGTTTTTGTAGGAGCGAGCTTGCTCGCGAAAAACCACAGGCGCCGCGTTCAATCAGGACACACGCGTTATCGTTGACGTTTTTCGCGAGCAAGCTCGCTCCTACAGAGGGCGATGTACGCTTAACTGAACAGCATTACCCTGCGTGAGGGGTATTTTTCTACAGGCTGCTGCGTACAGGCGCGGCCGAAGCTGCGCCCGTTGCCGAATCAGGCCAGTTTCTTGTGGCGTACCCGGTGCGGTTGGGCAGCGGCTTCGCCCAGGCGCTTTTTACGGTCCGCTTCGTACTCGGTGTAGTTACCTTCGAAGAACACCGCTTGCGAATCATCCTCGTAAGCCAGGATGTGAGTCGCCACGCGGTCAAGGAACCACCGATCGTGAGAGATCACAATGGCGGCGCCCGGGAAGTCCAGCAGGGCTTCTTCCAGGGAACGCAGGGTTTCAACGTCGAGGTCGTTGGACGGTTCGTCGAGCAGCAACACGTTGCCGCCCTCTTTCAAGGTCAGGGCCAGGTGCAAGCGGCCACGCTCACCACCGGACAGGTCCTTGACGAACTTCTGCTGGTCGCCGCCCTTGAAGTTAAAGCGGCCCACATAGGTACGCGCCGGGATTTCATAGTTGCCGATACGGATCTGGTCGGAGCCGTCGGAAATCTGCTGGAATACCGTCTTGCTGCCATCGAGGTCTTCACGGCTCTGGTCCACACAGGCCAGTTGCACGGTTTCGCCGATCTCGATGCTGCCCGAATCCGGGGTTTCCTTGCCCATCAGCATGCGGAACAGCGTGGACTTACCCGCACCGTTACCGCCGATAACGCCGACGATCGCGCCTTTTGGCATGGAGAACGACAGGTTGTCGATCAGCACGCGGTCGCCGTAGCCTTTGGAAACGTTCTTGAACTCGATGACCTTGTCACCCAGGCGCGGACCGGCCGGGATGTAGATCTCGTTGGTCTCGCTGCGCTTCTGGAATTCCTGCGACTGCATTTCTTCAAAGCGTTGCAGACGGGCCTTGGATTTGGACTGACGGGCCTTGGCGCCTTTGCGCACCCACTCCAGTTCTTCCTTCATGGCTTTTTCATGGGCCGATTGCTGCTTGGATTCGGCGGCCAGACGGTCGGACTTGGCTTCCAGCCAACCGGAGTAGTTGCCCTCGTAAGGGATACCGGCGCCACGGTCGAGTTCGAGGATCCAGCCGGCGACGTTGTCGAGGAAGTAACGGTCGTGCGTGATCGCTACCACGGTGCCCGGGAAATCGTGCAGGAAATGCTCCAGCCAGGCGACGGAATCGGCGTCCAGGTGGTTGGTCGGTTCGTCGAGCAGCAGCATGTCGGGAGCCGACAGCAGCAGGCGGCATAGGGCCACGCGGCGCTTCTCGCCACCGGACAGGAACTCGACCTTGGCGTCCCAGGCCGGCAGGCGCAGGGCGTCGGCGGCGACTTCGAGCTGGCGCTCCAGGTTATGACCGTCGCCGGCCTGCAGGATGGCTTCGAGCTTGGCCTGTTCGGCGGCCAGCTTGTCGAAGTCGGCATCCGGCTCGGCGTAGGCGGCGTAGACCTCGTCCAGGCGCGCCTGGGCGTCCTTGATCACGCTGACGGCCTCTTCGACCACTTCACGCACGGTCTTGGTCGGATCCAGGATCGGCTCCTGGGGCAGGTAGCCGATGTTCAGCTCCGGCATCGGGCGGGCTTCGCCTTCGAACTCGGTGTCGACGCCGGCCATGATTTTCAGCAGCGTGGATTTACCCGAACCGTTGAGGCCGAGCACGCCGATCTTGGCGCCTGGGAAGAAGGACAGCGAAATGTTTTTCAGGATTTCCCGCTTCGGCGGAACAACTTTTCCCAGCCGATGCATGGTGAAGACGTATTGAGCCATGGTGAACCTAGCGTCAGTGACTGATGAATTAAGCGGACGAAGCCCGTGCCAGGCCATGCGCCGCGCGGGCCGTTGACTATCATCAATGCCGGCGAGCGAAAAAAAGCCTGAATATCTGGGGCTGGAACGCCCCCGCGTAACCGGCAAAGCTACCTGAATGCGCTGGGGCAGTCCAGCCAGGCGGGACTGGCACTTTGCCACAACTCAAGGCATGCTAGCCGCCCTCCGGGCGTCCGGCTTATAGTGCACGTCGCGCGCCAGTCCAGCCAACCGCAGGATCACAGCTTGTCCAAAGTCACGCCGCCCACGCCCTTGCGCGCCGCTCATCTAGCGCCAGGAGCGCCCCTGCACGGCACCTTTAAAGGCGCGTTGGCGACGCTTGTGCTGGTGTTGCTCGCGTTATTGTTCTGGCAACTGCTCGACCAATTGCAGCAGAACCAGAAAAACCAGCAGCAATACACCATCGACTACAGCGCCGACCTGGCCGAACAGATCAGCCAGAACATGGCCCTGAGCGCACAGATCGCCTTGAATCTGCTGCCGATGGTCGAGCCGCCGCGCAACGCCGAACAACAACAGGCCCTGATGCGCACGTTGCAGCGCTCATTTCCCGAATTGCGCAGCTTCGCCCTCCTCGCCCCCAGCGGCGCGCTGATCAGCGACACCGCCGGCGACAGCCAGGACAGCGCCCTGCTCGAAGAACTGGTCAAGCGCAGCCACGCCCAAGCCTATTACCTGAGCAACGACAGCGACGGCACCGTCATCTATCTGTTGCTGCACCAGCCCAGCGGTGGCTCGAAACTGTACTGGGCACTGCGCCTGACGCCCACTTACCTGGCCAACCTGACGCGCCAGGATGCCCAGGGCCAGCGCCCGATGTGGGCGATCGAGAACCGCCTGAACCACCGCGTGGTCAGCCGCGACAGCGGCATGCCAGCACCCTGGGCCACTGCGTTGACCCCGGACGAGTTGAATAAAAGTGTGCTGGTCACACCCTTGAGCAAAAGTGACTGGCAACTGCACGGGCTGTTCGACCGCAGCGCGGTGCTCGAACAACTGCTGCCGGCCTTTATCGGCAAATGCCTGCTGGGCCTGGCATTTTCGCTGATCCCGGTGATCGTGCTGCTGAACATGCGTCGGCGCCAGCGCCAGGTGAATGAGGGCCGCCGACGTTACCAGGATATTTTCGAAGGCACCGGCGTGGCCTTGTGCGTACTCGATCTGTCGGGCGTGAAGGCGTTCTGCGACAAGCCTCAGGTGCAGGACAGCGAACAATTGCATGCCTGGATGCAGGCCAACCCCGCCGAGCGGCGCAAACTGCTCAAGGAGTTGCGCGTCACCGAGATCAACCAGATGGCGGTGCGCCTGTTGGGCGTCAGCTCCTGCGAGCAGGCCTGGGAGCGCCTGATTGACGATGGCCCGCACAATGCCACCTCGATCGGCCACCAGGTGCTGGAAGCCGTACTGACCCGGCAAAAACAACTGGAGCTGGAAATCCAGCTCAACGATGTGGCGGGCAATGAACAATACCTGTGGCTGGTCATGCGTCTGCCGGAACAGCAGGATGACATCAGGGCGGTCATCCTCAGCATCAGCGATATCACCAGCCGCAAGCTGATCGAGCTGTCGCTGGTCGAGCGCGAGAGTTTCTGGTCGGATGTGGTACGCACCGTGCCCGACCACCTGTATGTGCAGGACGTGGTCAGCCAGCGCATGATCTTCAGCAACCATCACCTGGGCCATACCCTCGGCTACAACAAAGCCGAACTGCAGAAAATGGGGGAGTACTTCTGGGAAATCCTGCTGCACCCCGAAGACGCCGAGCATTACCAGGACGCGCGTCAACAGCAACGCGAGGTGGGTTATACGACCCAACTGCACTGCCAGCTGCGCTTTCGTCACCGCAACAACCAGTGGCGACGCTTCGACATTCGCGAACAGGCCCTGGCCACGGACACCTCGGCGGCGGTCACACGGATCATCGGCGTGGCCAAGGACATCACCGACCAGATCGAGGCCAGCGAATCCCTGCGCGACAGCGAACAACGCTACCGCATGCTGGCCGAAAGCATCAGTGACGTGATCTGTTCCACCGACAGCCGACTGGCCCTCAACTACGTCAGCCCATCGGTCAACGCCGTGCTGGGGTACGACGTGGACTGGGTGTTCAAGAACGGCTGGCAGTCGATCATTGCCAACCCGCAGCAGCTCACCGGCATGTACGGCCTGATGGAGCAGGTCAGCCGTGCCGTGGGTAATCCCGAGGCGCTGAACAGCCTGCGCGATGAGGTGCAGACCCAACTGTTCCTGTTCGACTGCCTGCGCGCCGATGGGCGCAAAGTGCCGATCGAGCTGCGCGTGGTGCTGGTGTGGGACGAACATGGCGCGTTTGAAGGCATCCTCGGCGTCGGCCGTGATATCAGCCAGCAACGCCGCGCGGAAAAAGACCTGCGCATGGCGGCCACGGTGTTCGAACACTCCACCTCGGCGATCCTGATCACCGACCCGGCCGGCTATATCGTACAGGCCAACGAAGCCTTCAGCCGGGTCAGCGGTTACGCCGTCAGCGATGTACTCGACCAGTTGCCGAACATGCTCACCGTCGACGAACAGCAGGAAGCCCACCTGCGCTACGTGCTCAAGCAATTGCACCAGCACAGCACCTGGGAAGGTGAAGTGTGGCTCAAGCGCCGCAATGGCGAGCACTACCCGGCCTGGGTCGGTATCACGGCCGTGTTCGATGATGAAGGCGACCTGGCCAGCTACGTGTGTTTCTTCAGCGATATCAGCGAGCGCAAGGCCAGCGAACAGCGCATCCACCGCCTGGCCTACTACGACGCCTTGACCCACCTGCCCAACCGCACGCTGTTCCAGGACCGCCTGCACACCGCGTTGCAATCGGCCGAGCGGCAGAAATCGTGGGTGGTGCTGATGTTCCTCGACCTCGACCGTTTCAAGCCGATCAACGACTCCCTGGGCCATGCCGCGGGCGACCGTATGCTCAAGGAAATGGCCACGCGCCTGCTCGGTTGCGTGGCCGAAGACGACACCGTGGCGCGGATGGGCGGCGACGAGTTCACCCTGCTGCTGCAACCGCGTATCAACCGCGAAATGGCGCTGAACCGTGCCATCACCGTGGCCGAGCAGATCCTGGCCAGCCTGGTGAAGCCGTTCGTGCTCGAAGGCCGCGAATTCTTCGTGACCGCCAGTATCGGCATCGCCTTGAGCCCCCAGGACGGTAACGAGCTGAGCCAACTGATGAAAAACGCCGACACGGCGATGTACCACGCCAAGGAACGCGGCAAGAACAACTTCCAGTTCTACCAGGCCGACATGAACGCCAGCGCCCTGGAACGCCTGGAACTGGAAAGCGACCTGCGCCACGCCCTGGAACAGGACGAATTCGTGCTCTATTACCAGCCGCAGTTCAGCGGCGACGGCAAACGCCTGACCGGCGCCGAAGCCCTGCTGCGCTGGCGCCATCCACGCCGCGGCCTGGTGCCGCCGGGGGATTTCATTCCGGTGCTCGAAGAGCTGGGGCTGGTGGTGGATGTGGGCGACTGGGTGATCAGCGAAGCCTGTCGCCAGCTCAAGACCTGGCACCAGAACAAAGTGCGGGTGCCGAAAGTCTCGGTCAACATCTCGGCGCGACAGTTCTCCGACGGGCAGTTGGGCACGCGCATCGCCACCATCCTCAAGGACACCGGCCTGCCACCGGCGTGCCTGGAGCTGGAGCTGACCGAAAGTATCCTGATGCGCGAAGTCAACGAAGCCATGCAGATCCTCGCCAGCCTGAAAAACCTGGGGCTGAGCATTGCGGTCGACGACTTCGGCACCGGTTATTCATCGCTCAACTACCTCAAGCAATTCCCCATCGACGTCCTGAAGATCGACCGCACCTTCGTCGACGGCCTGCCCTCCGGCGAGCAGGATGCGCAGATCGCCCGCGCCATCATCGCCATGGCCCACAGCCTGAACCTGGCGGTGATCGCCGAGGGCGTGGAAACCCACGAGCAGTTGGACTTCCTGCGCGAGCATGGCTGCGATGAAGTGCAGGGCTACCTGTTCGGGCGGCCGATGCCGGCGAATCGGTTCGAGGCGCAGTTCAGCAATGATGCGCTGTTCATGTTTGACTGAGATGTGTGGTGAGGCCACTGGCCTCATCGGGGGCAAGCCCCCTCCCACATTTTGATCTGCGAACACATTCAAGTGTGGGAGGGGGCTTGCCCCCGATGAGGCCGGCACAGTCACCACCCACACCCAGATGAGCCCCACTTGTCCGCGACATGATGTCCTTTCATATGCCATCCAAAACCCATTGGGTTAGAATGCCCTCCTTTTCTGCCCCCGATCCTTGAGGACCGCCATGTTCAGCCGTGATTTGACTATTGCCAAGTACGACGCCGATCTCTTCGCCGCCATGGAGCAAGAAGCCGTGCGCCAGGAAGAGCACATTGAGCTGATCGCTTCGGAAAACTACACCAGCCCTGCGGTGATGGAGGCTCAAGGTTCGGTGCTGACCAACAAGTACGCCGAAGGCTATCCGGGCAAGCGCTACTACGGCGGTTGCGAATACGTCGACGTGGTTGAGCAGTTGGCCATCGACCGTGCCAAAGAGCTGTTCGGCGCCGATTACGCCAACGTCCAGCCCCACGCCGGTTCCCAGGCCAACAGCGCGGTGTACCTGGCCCTGCTGCAAGGTGGCGATACCATCCTGGGCATGAGCCTGGCCCACGGCGGCCACCTGACCCACGGCGCCAGCGTGTCCTCCTCCGGCAAGCTGTACAACGCCGTTCAATACGGTATCGATGCCAATGGCCTGATCGACTACGACGAAGTCGAGCGCCTGGCGGTCGAGCACAAGCCAAAAATGATCGTGGCCGGTTTCTCTGCCTACTCGCAGATCCTGGATTTCCCACGCTTCCGCGCCATCGCCGACAAGGTTGGCGCCTACCTGTTCGTGGACATGGCGCACGTTGCAGGCCTGGTCGCTGCGGGCGTCTACCCGAACCCGGTGCCTTACGCCGATGTGGTCACCACCACCACCCACAAGACCCTGCGCGGTCCACGTGGCGGCCTGATCCTGGCGCGCGCCAATGCCGAGATCGAGAAGAAGCTCAACTCCGCCGTATTCCCGGGCGCCCAGGGTGGCCCGCTGGAACACGTGATCGCGGCCAAGGCGATCTGCTTCAAGGAAGCGCTGCAGCCTGAGTTCAAGACCTACCAGCAACAAGTGGTCAAGAACGCCAAGGCCATGGCCGGCGTGTTCATCGAGCGCGGTTTTGACGTGGTGTCCGGCGGTACCGAGAACCACCTGTTCCTGCTGTCGCTGATCAAGCAGGACATTTCCGGTAAAGATGCTGACGCTGCCCTGGGCAAAGCCTTCATCACCGTGAACAAGAACTCCGTGCCGAACGACCCACGTTCACCGTTCGTCACCTCCGGCCTGCGCTTCGGCACCCCGGCTGTGACCACCCGTGGCTTCAAGGAAGCCGAGTGCAAGGAACTGGCCGGCTGGATCTGCGACATCCTGGCGGACCTGAACAACGAAGCCGTGATCGACGCGGTACGTGAGAAGGTCAAGGCCATCTGCAAGAAGCTGCCGGTGTACGGCGCGTAATACTAAGAAGCCCACTGTAGGAGCGAGCTTGCTCGCGAAAAACGTCAACGGTAACGCGTGCATCCTGGAAGCACGCGTTACCTGTGAGTTCTTCGCGAGCAAGCTCGCTCCTACAGGTGGGCTTTTTTATGCCCGGTAGACCCTGGCAAACCCTTCTCGAATCTTGTCTTCCGGCAATTCATCGGCAATAAACACAATCACACTTTCCCGCGTCTCACCTTCGGCCCACTCGGTGTCCCAGTCGAAGCCGTAGAGCTTCAGCACGCCCTGGAACACCATGCGCCGATCCTCTCCGGCAATGTTCAGCACGCCCTTGTAGCGCAGCAGTTGCTTGCCATGGTCTTCCAACAGTTCGTTCATGAACTCACTGAGGCGGTCTATATCCAGCGGCTGGTCGGTGCGCAGCACCAGGCTGGAAATACGGTCGACCGATGGCGCAGCGCTGACCGGGCGCAGGCTCATGCCGGCGTTGAGGTTGAAGCCGCGCACATCCAGTAACTCGGCGAGGTCGATCTTGCCATGCTCCACCACCCGGATTGGTGCGCGGCGATTGATGCGGGTCAGGCGTTCGCTGAGGGCGTTGAAGGAGGCTTCGTCCACCAGGTCGCGCTTGCTCACCAGCAGGCGGTCGGCAAAGCCGATCTGGGCCTGGGCGATGGTCTGGGTCAGGTGTTGCTCGGCGTGGGCCGCGTCCACCAGGGTGATGATGCCGTCAAGGATATAGCGCTCGCGCAGTTCCTCATCGATAAAAAAGGTCTGGGCCACCGGCGCGGGATCGGCCAGGCCGGTGCACTCGATCACCAGGCGGTCGAAGACGATTTCGCCGCTGTCCAGCCGCTCGAGCAGCAAGTACAGCGCCTTGGTCAAGTCGGTATGGATGGTGCAGCACACGCAGCCGTTGGAGAGGGTCATGACCTGTACCGGCTCTGCGCCCAACAGTTGGGTATCGATGCCGGCATCACTGAATTCGTTTTCGATCACGGCGATCTTCAAGCCGTGTTCGGCCTTGAGCAGATGGCGCAGCAAGGTGGTCTTGCCGGCGCCGAGAAAGCCGCTGAGCACGGTGACCGGAATGGGAGAGGACACAGACAGTTCTCCTTATATCTGAAGGAACACAAAACAAATGTGGGAGGGGGCTTGCCCCCGATGGCGGTGTGTCAGGCACTGATGTGTCGCTGATACACCGCTATCGGGGGCAAGCCCCCTCCCACATGGAATCACTACTGGCCAGAGTGCCGGGTCAGCAGCACTTGGGCCCACCCTTGCCGCCGTAACGGGCCTCCTGGCGTTCGCGGAAGAACGCCTTGTAGTCCATCATCGGCTTGTCCGGGTGCTTGGTTTGCATATGCTCGACGTACGTGTCGTAGTCGGGCATGCCGACCATCAGGCGCGCGGCCTGACCGAGGTATTTACCGAGGCGACTGATGTCATTGAACATGGTTGCAATCCTCGGTTATGCGTCCGGTACGGCCTGGAATGGCGCTTCTTTATCCGTACGCTCTTTGTTGCCCCAGGCGGCAATGCCGACCTTGAGCGCATAGAACAGGATGCTGAACACCACGAACAGGAACAGCGCCGTCAGCGTTGCGTTGGTGTAGGCGTTGTAGATCACGTGCTGCATCTGGTCGATGCTCTTGGCCGGGGCCAGGATCTGGCCGTTGGCCAGGGCATCGCTGTATTTCTTCGCCAGCGACAGGAAGCCGATTGCCGGGTTGGCGTCGAACAGCTTGATAAAGCCCGCCGTGGTGGTGCAGATCAACAGCCAGACGGCCGGCACCAGGGTCACCCAAATGTAGCGCTGACGCTTCATTTTGATCAGCACAACCGTGGCGAGCATCAGCGCGATCCCGGCCAGCATCTGGTTGGAGATACCGAACAGCGGCCACAAGGTGTTGATGCCGCCCAGTGGGTCGATCACGCCCTGGTACAGCAGGTAACCCCACATCGCCACACAACCGGCGGTGGCGATCAGGTTGGCGGTCCAGGATTCGGTGCGCTTGAGCGACGGCACGAAGGAGCCGAGCAGATCCTGCAGCATGAAACGACCGGCACGGGTACCGGCATCGACCGCCGTCAGGATGAACAGCGCTTCGAACAGGATCGCAAAGTGGTACCAGAACGCCATGGTGTTTTCACCCGGCAGTACGCTGTGCAGGATCTGCGCGATACCGACCGCCAGGGTCGGTGCACCGCCGGCACGGGCCAGGATGGTGGTTTCACCGATGTCATGGGCCACGGCCGACAGCGCCTCGGGGGTGATTGCAAAGCCCCAGCTGCTGACGGTCTGCGCCACGGTCACTACGTCGCTACCGACAATCGCCGCCGGGCTGTTCATGGCGAAGTACACGCCAGGCTCGATCACCGACGCGGCAACCATCGCCATGATGGCCACGAACGACTCCATCAGCATGCCGCCGTAACCGATGTAGCGCGCATGGCTTTCATTGGCCAGCAGCTTGGGCGTGGTGCCCGAGGAGATCAGCGCATGGAAACCGGAGACCGCGCCGCAGGCAATGGTGATGAACAGGAACGGGAACAGGCCGCCCTTCCACACCGGGCCGGTGCCGTCGATGAACTGGGTAAGCGCCGGCATTTTCAGGTCAGGCATGGTGACCAGGATGCCAATCGCCAGCGCGATGATGGTGCCGATTTTCAGGAAAGTCGACAGGTAGTCACGCGGGGCCAGGATCAGCCATACCGGCAATACGGCGGCAACAAACCCGTAGCCGATCAGCATCCAGGTGATCTGGATGCCGGTAAAGGTGAAGGCCTTGGCCCACACCGGGTCAGCGGCGATCTGCCCGCCCAGCCAGATCGAACCCAGCAGCAACAGCACGCCGATGATCGAAATCTCGCCAATGCGGCCCGGACGGATGTAGCGCATGTAAATGCCCATGAACATCGCGATCGGGATGGTCGCCATCACCGTGAAGATGCCCCACGGGCTCTCGGCCAGGGCCTTGACCACGATCAGCGCCAGCACCGCGAGGATGATGATCATGATCAGGAAGCAGCCGAACAGCGCAATGGTCCCGGGAATGCGGCCCATTTCTTCGCGGACCATATCGCCCAGGGAACGGCCGTTACGCCGGGTGGACAGGAACAGAATCATGAAATCCTGCACCGCACCGGCCAGCACCACACCGGCAATCAGCCAGAGCGTGCCGGGCAGGTAACCCATTTGCGCCGCCAATACCGGGCCGACCAGAGGGCCCGCGCCGGCAATCGCCGCAAAGTGGTGACCGAAAAGAATGTGTTTGTTGGTCGGCACGTAGTCCAGACCGTCGTTGTTGACCACTGCGGGGGTTGCTCGCCGTGGGTCCAGTTGCATCACGTTATTGGCGATGAACAGGCTGTAGTACCGGTACGCGACCAGGTAGATGGCCACCGCAGCAACCACAATCCACAAGGCGTTGATCGCCTCGCCGCGGCGCAAGGCCACTACGCCGAGGGCGCATGCTCCTACGATTGCCAGCACCAGCCAGGGTAGATGGCGTAGCAGGCTATTATTATTTTTCATTTTTATATTCCAGCCAGGGTGGACAGAAAGGACAGCCAGCCCGAGTTTAGCGCTGTTGGCCTTAAAGGCCACCCCCTTCCTTGGTCTAGAGCCTTGCCGAGGCAAAAAAAGCGGAAATAAAGGCTGGATGATGGCGCAGCGGTGGCGGCATTGCTGGAAACCTGGAATCCAACACAGGTCAAAATGTGGGAGGGGGCTTGCCCCCGATAGCAGTGTGTCAGGCGCTGATAGATTGACTGACCTGCCGTCATCGGGGGCAAGCCCCCTCCCACATGGGTTTTGCGGTGTTGGTGATTACTCGAACAGCGCATCCAGCGCCTGTTCCAGGCGCGTGACCCCAATCACCTGCAACCCTGGCGGCATTTCCTTCGGCGCATTGCCCTTGGGCACGATCGCCCGCTTGAAGCCATGCTTGGCCGCCTCTTTCAAGCGCTCCTGGCCACTGGGCACCGGGCGCACTTCGCCCGACAAACCCACCTCGCCAAACACCAGCAAGTCATGGGGCAACGGCCGGTTGCGCAAGCTGGACATCACCGCCGCCATCAACGCCAGGTCGGACGCGGTCTCCAGCACCTTGACCCCGCCCACCACGTTGAGGAAGACGTCCTGATCGTGAGTCGGAATGCCGCCATGGCGGTGCAATACCGCCAACAGCATGGCCAGGCGATTCTGGTCCAGGCCGAGGGTGACCCGGCGCGGGTTGGCCAGATGGCTGTCATCCACCAGCGCCTGGACTTCCACCAGCATCGGCCGGGTGCCTTCCCACGTCGCCATCACCACGCTGCCTGGGACTTCTTCCTGAGCGCGGGTGAGAAAAATCGCCGACGGATTGGAGACTTCTTTCAGCCCGCGGTCGGTCATGGCAAATACACCCAACTCGTTCACCGCGCCAAAACGGTTCTTCACCGCCCGCAGCAACCGCAGGCGGCCATCGGATTCACCTTCGAAATACAGCACGGTGTCCACCATATGCTCCAGCACTCGCGGCCCGGCCAGCGCGCCTTCCTTGGTCACGTGGCCGACCAGGAAGATCGCCGTGCCGCTCTGCTTGGCATAGCGCACCAACAGCGCCGCGCTTTCACGCACCTGGGATACGCCGCCGGGCGCCGATTGCAGTTGCTCGGTGAAAATCGTCTGGATCGAGTCGATCACCATGACCTTGGGTTTTTCGATGCGCGCCGTGGCGATAATGCTTTCGATGCAGGTTTCGGTCATGACCCGCAGTTGGTCCTGGGGCAGGCCCAGGCGACGGGCGCGCATGGCCACTTGTTGCTGGGACTCTTCCCCGGTGACGTACAGCGCCGGCATGCGGCTGGCGATGCTGCACAGGGTTTGCAGCAGGATCGTGGATTTACCGATACCCGGGTCACCGCCGATCAGCACCACGGAGCCGTCCACCAGGCCACCGCCCAATACCCGGTCCAGCTCGCCGGAGGCCGTGGAGAAACGCGGGATCTCTTCGACGCTGACTTCGGCCAGGGTCTTGATCTGCGCTTGTTGCCCGGTCCAGCCGGCGCGGCCGGTGGGCGCTGCGGCGCCACCGCTTTCAATCATGGTTTCAGTCAGGGTGTTCCACGCACCGCACTCGCCGCACTGGCCCGCCCATTTGGGAAAGGTCGCGCCGCACTCGGTGCAGCCGTACATGCGCTTGGCCTTTGCCATTGAAGAACCTCCAACCGAAAAACCGCGATGATAGCTCAGCGCGGCGCCGGGGTCCGGATTTCACCGCTGGCCAAGCGTGAAGCGCTGTTGCCGATGGGGTCTTCGGCGTTCAGGTCGGCGCCTTTGGCCTTCAATTCGCTTAACAATTCCACGCGTTTAAATAGCCCGGCGTACATGGCGGCCGTCTGCCCCGCGCCGTTGCGTTGGTCGGGGTTGCAGTCGGTGGCCAGCAAGCGCTGGGCGATTTGCAGTTCGCCTTTGAAAATCGCGCCCATCAGCGCGGTGTTGCCGCGCTTGTCCTGCACGCAGGCGTCGGCGCCGGCGGCCAACAGGCGCTCAACGTAGGCGCTTTGGCCGTGATAAGCGGCGAGGATCAAGGCGGTGTAGCCCTTGTCGTCCTGAGTATTCAGGGCATAGCCCGACTCAATGAAAGTGTTGAGCATGTCAAGGTCGCCACGGCGGGCGGCGTCGAAATAATAATCCTGAAGCTGCGCCTTGAGCGCACCAGGGTCATTGGAGGGGGGTTGTTCGGCCAGCACACTGAACGAACAGCAGGCCAGCAGTGCCCATATGAACGTACGCATGATCAAGATCCTTGAGAAAGATCCCCTTGCAGGAGCGCGCTTGCTCGCGAAAAACGTCAACGATAACGCGTGCATCCTGGATAAATGCGTTGCCTTTGAGTTCTTCGCGAGCAAGCTCGCTCCTACAGGAGGGCGTGGTTAGTCAGTCAGTTTGTCAGCCAGTGCTTTCACACGCGCCAAGTCACCCTTGGCCACCTTGGCCACACCGGTGCCGTATTCCGGGTCGGCCTTGTAGAGGAACGACAGGATGATGTGCTTGCTTTCATCATCGGTGGTCGCCAGCGAGCCGCCGAAGTTGTCGATCAGGTCCTGACGCTCTTTCTTGCTGTAGGAGCGATACAAGTCGCCGGCCTGCTTGAAGTTCTGCTCACGCTGAATCTTCGCCTGCTGGGTGCTGCCCGACAGCGGCGACTGGCTGTAGCGCGCAGCCTGCGGCTCTTCCCGTGGCAACAGGCGGCTTGGCTGGTAGTTCACGCCGGTGGTGGTCTTGCCGAAGTTCAGCGCGCCGTCCTGGTTGCCGTTGTTGACGGTGACCCGTGGGGCGTTGATCGGCAGTTGCAGGGCATTGGCGCCCAATCGGTACATTTGCGTGTCGGCGTAGGAGAACACCCGACCTTGCAGCAGGCGGTCTTCCGACGGTTCGATACCCGGCACCAGGTTGGCCGGGGCCATCGCCACTTGTTCGGTCTCCTGGAAAACATTGCCCGGGTTGCGGTTGAGCACCATTTGCCCGACTTTGCGCTCCGGCACATTCGGCCAGATCTTGGTGGCGTCCAGTGGGTCGAAATCGAACTTGGCCAGGTCTTCAGGTTTCAACACCTGCACATACAGGTCCCACTTGGGGAAGTCGCCCTTGTTGATATGGGTGACCAGGTCATTGGTCATATGGCTGTAGTCACGCCCTTGCACTTCGGTGACTTGCTTGGGGTCAAGGTTCTTGATGCCTTGCAGGCTCTTCCAGTGAAACTTGACGTAGTGCACTTCACCCTTGGCGTTGATCAACTTGTAGGCATGTACGCCGTTGCCGTCCATCTCCCGGTAACTGGCCGGTGTGCCGGAGTCCGAGTACAACTCGGTCAGTGTGCGTGTGGACTCGGGAACATGGGAGAAGAAGTCGAAACGACGCGAGTCATCGTCCAGGTTAGTGCGCGGGTCCGGTTTGAACGCGTGGACCATGTCCGGGAACTTGATGGCATCGCGAATGAAGAACGTCGGGAAGTTATTACCGACCAGGTCCCAGTTGCCTTCGGCGGTATAGAACTTGGTGGCGAAGCCCCGTGGGTCGCGCAGGGTTTCCGGGGAATGGTTTCCGTGGACCACGGCCGAGAAGCGCACGAATACCGGCGTGGCTTCACCGGCGGCAAATACCTTGGCCTTGGTCAGGTCGCTGAGGTTGTCGGTCACGGTGAAGGTGCCATGGGCGCCCGTGCCACGGGCATGCACCACGCGCTCGGGGATACGTTCGCGGTCGAAGCGCTGCAGCTTCTGAATCAATTGAACGTCCTGCAGCAGCACGGGGCCATTGGCGCCGGCCGTCTGCGAGTTCTGGTTATCGCCAACGGCGGCGCCGTTGTCACGGGTCAGGTTGGCGGCTTGCACGGAGAGGGTCAGCAGGCTGGCGGTCACCAACGCCAAGGCTTGGCGTGCCGACACGGGCCTGCGATTGATTGAATGGTTCATCAAGGTTTCCTCTGGTTTTTTTAGTGCACATTCAGTTGTGCTTGCCAGAGGCTAGTGACCTGCGGGTCAGAAGATAAATAGAAAAACCCCACAGGCCCGATTGAGAAAAAAATGTGGTAACCCGCTGAAATTAGCCGTATCCCGCGCGCGATTGGTGGCACTTTGCAAACTAATTGCGTTTTAATGTGTCGATTAAAACCAACAGTGTTAAAGGTTGTGTCGCGCGAGCCCGCTACGACTGACTTACACTGACCTCCACCCTTCTCATCTGTAACAAGGAATAACTTATGGGCGTGATCAGTGAGTTCAAGGCCTTCGCGGTCAAAGGTAATGTGGTCGACATGGCCGTCGGTATTATCATCGGCGCCGCGTTCGGCAAAATTGTTTCCTCGTTTGTAGGCGACGTGGTAATGCCGCCCCTCGGCCTGTTGATCGGTGGCGTGGACTTCGGCGACCTGGCAATCACGCTTAAAGCCGCGCAAGGCGATGCACCCACCGTGGTGCTGGCATACGGCAAGTTCATCCAGAGCGTGGTCGACTTTTTGATCGTCGCCTTCGCCATCTTCATGGGTGTAAAGGCGATCAACCGCCTCAAGCGCGAAGAGGCCGTAGCCCCGAGCCTGCCGCCGACGCCGACCAAGCAAGAGGTGCTGTTGGGCGAGATTCGCGACCTGCTCAAGGCACAGAACGACAAACCGCTCTGACCGGCAGATGCAAAAAGGCGCCTCGTGAGGCGCCTTTTTTTTACCAGTAGTTTTCCACCGCCACCTGGCCCGGGCGTCGGCTCAGGCTCAGTTGCATGTCGCGCTGCTTGAGCAACTGGCGCGTGTCATCGACCATCTGCGGGTTGCCGCAAATCAGCACGCGTGAGTGCTGCGCTGTCAACGCGATGCCGGCCGCGCGCTCCAGCTCCCCGTTCTCGATCAAGGTAGTGATACGCCCGTTCAATGCGCCCGGATGCCGCTCGCGGGTGACGATAGGGATGTAGATCAGCTTGTGGGCGTATTCGGCCAGGTATTCGCGCTCGCCCAGTTCCTTGATCAGCGTCTGGTAGGCCAGCTCCCTGGCCTCGCGTGCGCTGTACACCAGGACGATACGTTCGAACTTCTCCCACACCTCGAAATCCTGCAGGATCGACAGGAACGGTGCCACCCCGGTGCCGGTTCCCAGCAGCCACAGATCACGCCCGTCTACAAAGCGGTTCAGCGTCAGAAAGCCGGTGGCCTGGCGCTCCACCAGCACGCTATCGCCGACTTTCAGGCGGCTCAACTCACTGGTGAACTCGCCGCCTGGAACCACGATGGAAAAGAAATCGAGGTATTCGTCAAACGGCGACGACACGATGGAATAGGCGCGCCACACGGTACTGCCATCCGCCTTGGTGACGCCCAGACGCACGAATTGGCCGGCGGTAAAGCGAAAACCGGCATCACGCGTGGTGCGCAGGGTGAAAAGGCTGGGAGTCAGCGATTGCACATCGAGCAAGGTCTGGCGGGTAAATTTCTCAGCACTGGCCGTCATGGGGGGCTCCGTTTTGCACAGGGCCGTAGTGTCTCTCAAAGCGCGCCGCGCAAACACCGCTGATTGGTAATGGCATTACAGTCAACCGAGTCGACGGCCCTGTCAGGCGGGTAACAATCGGTGACAAATAGCGTCCCAACACCGAACTAAACATTTCGCTATGAATACGCCCGCAATACGCAACAACACGAAAGCGAACGTACCGATGGCGTCACTTTGACATCATTCGTAAATGATTGAAAAACTGCGCTCTCTTCCATAAGTCCGACTAAAGCCCAGTCCTTGTCCACTCTGTTACAGCCTGGCCGAAGGCAGTCAAGGAGTTTTTTTTCAGCCCCACAAGTAAGACTTATCCTACACTTTCCATTCAAGTCGCATTGGGATGAGGACGTACCCAAGTCACACGAAAACCTATGGAGAGCAATCGATGGTCAAATGGCGCAATACACGGCTGCCCAAGCTTGAAGGCGAGAGCGAAATCACCAGCGTGTTTGAAATGGTCGTCAATCACACGTATGAATTAGGATTCCAACATTGCTCATTTACGATGAGTTCTCAAGCTCCAAGCAACCAAACAGACCCCATACATCTTGATAACCATCCCAGTGAATGGAGAAATATTTACAAACGAGCGCATTTCTTCGAAATAGACCCTGTTGTATCCCACTGCAAGAACAGTGTCCTGCCCATTGTCTGGGACCCGAAAACGTTTAGCAGTACCCCCCAGCTGTGGGAGTTGGCCCAGTCGTTTGGGGTGCACTTGGGCTGGAGTCAGGCGGTCCATGATTTCCAGGGTGTGTTCAGCATGCTCACGCTGACGCGTGGCAAAGGCGAGGTCAGCCCCGAAGAGCTTTACGAAAAAGCCGGGCAGGTGTTGTGGCTCTGCCATGCGATGCATGCAGTGGTTGCAAAAAAATACGCCGACAAAGCCCATATCAACACGCCCAGCAAGTTGACCGCACGGGAGACGGAGGTCCTCAAGTGGTCCGCCATGGGCAAGACCGCTTCCGAGATTGCGGCCATTCTCTGCCTGTCCGAGCGTACAGTGGGCTTTCATATCAGCAGTACCTTCAAGAAGCTTGGCGTGCACAATAAGATCCAGGCCGTGCTCAGTGCCTCTAAAGCAGGACTGTTTTGACCCGAACAAGAAACACCGCATGTCATCGCGCTGAAAAAAAAGTAACATTTGCGGCCCATTCTGAGTGTTGATTCAGCCCTTTCACAGGTTGCCTCGCCGTTCACTCAGACGGTTCCGTCGATTACCCAGAGCCTGCCCCGCCATGCCCCTGCTTGACAGCCCCTTCGCCCAGCTCGATTTGATCCGTCAGCCCGAGCAACACAATGATCCGCTGCAAGCCTTCGGTGCCGCCGACGAATACCTGCTCAGCCACCTCGCCGGCCAGCAACCCCCTGCGGCAACCCGTGTGCTGGTACTCAATGACAGCTTCGGCGCCCTCGCGGCCAGCCTTGCAGGCCAGGTGCAGGTGACCTCCAGCGGGGACTCGTTCCTCGCCGCCCAGGGCCTGGGAAAAAACCTGGTGCGCAACGGTAAAGCCTTTGATGCGGTAACGTTCGTACCGGCCAGCCAAGTGCCGGTCGGGCCGTTCGATCGGGTGTTGCTGCGTGTGCCGAAGACCCTGGCGCTGCTCGAAGAACAGTTGATCCGGTTGCACGGGCAACTCGCACCGGGCGCCGAAGTGATCGCCGGGGCCATGGTCAAACACTTGCCGCGCGCCGCCGGCGAACTGCTGGAGCGTTATATCGGACCGATGCATGCCACGCTTGCGGCAAAGAAGGCCCGGCTGCTGATCGCCACCGTCGCGCAGCGCCCCGCGCCCGTATCGCCCTACCCTACCCGCTACTCGCTGGATACCCCGGCCATCGAACTGCTCAACCATGCCAACGTGTTCTGCCGCGAAGGCCTGGACATCGGCACGCGCGCGTTCCTGCCGCACCTGCCGAACAACCTGGGCGGCGCCCGCGTGGCCGACCTTGGCTGCGGCAACGGCGTATTGGCAATTGCCAGCGCGCTGCAAAATCCCGACGCGCACTACACCCTGGTGGACGAGTCCTTCATGGCGGTGCAGTCAGCCGCCGAAAACTGGCAAGCCGCGCTGGGCGGACGTGATGTCATCGTGCGCGCCGACGACGGCCTGGCCGGCCAGGCCCCGCAGTCGTTGGACGTGGTGCTGTGCAACCCGCCTTTCCACCAGCAGCAGGTGGTGGGCGACTTTCTCGCCTGGCGCATGTTCCAGCAGGCGCGGGAGGCGCTGGTGGTGGGTGGCGCGCTGTATATCGTCGGTAACCGTCACCTGGGTTATCACAGCAAATTGGCGCGCCTGTTCCGTGGCGTCGAACAAGTGGCAGCCACGCCCAAGTTCGTCATTCTCAAGGCGCGCAAATAAAAAAACCCTGCCCTTCCGGTAAGAAGAGCAGGGCTGAAAAACCGGGCCGCAAAGCCCGGATCGGGATGTCAGTGGGTAGTCAGCCCGGCCGCGTTCATGAACATGCGCATCAGGCTGGCGACGATAAACAAGGCCAGCACACTGCCGGTCCAGATCATCGCCAGCCATCCAAGGCGCCGCCACAGCGGCTGTTTCTCGGCCTGTTCGATATCGTGCAACGAAGGTTTACCCGCCATGCTGCGACCCTCCTAGTGATAACCGTCTTCATGGGTGACCTTGCCGCGGAACACGTAGTAGCTCCAGAAGGTGTAGCCCAGGATGAACGGAATGATGAACAAGGTGCCCACCAGCATGAAGCCCTGGCTTTGCGGCGGCGCGGCGGCGTCCCAGATCGAGACTGACGGTGGAATGATGTTCGGCCACAGGCTGATTCCCAGGCCGCTGTAACCCAGGAAGATCAATACCAGCGTGAGCAGGAAGGGCGTGTAGTGCGCCCGGCGTGCCACGGCGCGGAACAACCCGTACATCGTCACCAGCACCAGCAGCGGCACGGGCAGGAACCAGAACAGGTTCGGCAGGGTGAACCAGCGCGAGGCGATTTCGGCGTGGGTCAGCGGCGTCCAGAGGCTGACGATACCGATCACCGCCAACACCACGAAGGCCAGCGGGCGCGCCAGGTTGTGCATCTGTTCCTGCAACTTGCCTTCGGTCTTCATGATCAGCCAGGTGCAGCCGAGCAAGGCATACGCCACGATCAACGCCACGCCGCAGAACATCGTGAACGGGGTCAGCCAGTCCAGCGAGCCGCCGGCGAACTGGCGATTCACCACCGGAATGCCATCGATAAACGCCCCCAGCGCCACGCCCTGGAAGAACGTGGCCGTCAGTGAGCCGCCGATAAACGCCTTGTCCCACAGGTGGCGCTTGTGGTCCTTGGCCTTGAAGCGGAACTCGAAGGCCACGCCACGAAAGATCAGCCCGATCAACATCAGGATCAGCGGCAGGTACAACGCCGACAACACCACCGAGTAGGCCAGCGGGAATGCACCGAACAAGCCCGCGCCGCCCAATACCAGCCAGGTTTCGTTACCGTCCCACACGGGCGCCACGGTGTTCATCATGACGTCGCGGTCGGTCTTGCCCTTCACAAATGGAAACAGGATGCCGATGCCCAGGTCGAAGCCGTCCATCACCACGTACATCATGATGCCGAAGATGATGATCACGGCCCAGATCAGCGGAAGATCAATGCCCATCTCAATGCCCCTTGTGCTGGATGTCGTCGTGGTCGTTATCGGTGCCATCATCGGCAGCGGACAACGGACGCGCCGGGGTACGTTTCTGGCCAGGTCCACCCTGGGTCGGCTCGGTGACCTCGTAAACCACAGGCCCTTTGCGCACCAGTCGCATCATGTAACCCAGGCCCGCGCCGAACAGCGCGAAGTACACCACCACGAACAGCACCAGGGTGATGGTCATCTGCGCCAGGCTATGCCCGGAGGAGGCATCCGCCGTGCGCATCAGCCCGTAGACCACCCACGGCTGGCGGCCGATTTCGGTGGTGAACCAGCCGGCGAGAATCGCGATCAACCCCGAAGGGCCCATCCACAACGCCAGGTACAGGAACGGCTTGGACGTGTACATCTTGTCGCCGCGGCGCAGCCACAGGCTGAACAGCCCCGTGAAGATCATCAGGAAACCCAGGCCGACCATGACCCGGAACGACCAGAACACCACGGTCGAATTAGGCCGGTCTTCAGGCGGGAAGTCCTTGAGCGCCGGCACCTGTTTGTCCAGCGAGTGAGTCAGGATCAGGCTGCCCAGGTAAGGGATTTCCACCGCGTACTTGGTTTTTTCCGCCTTCATGTCCGGCCAGCCGAACAGGATCAGCGGCGTGGGTTCATTGCCGATGTTTTCCCAGTGACCTTCAATCGCGGCGATTTTGGCCGGTTGGTGCTTCAGGGTATTGAGGCCGTGGAAGTCGCCGATCACCGCCTGGATCGGCGCGACGATCAAGGCCATCCACATTGCCATCGAGAGCATCTTGCGGATCGCCGGGTTGTCCTTGCCGCGCAGCAGGTGCCAGGCCGCCGACGAACCGACGAAGAACGCCGTGGCCACGAAGGCAGCGGTGGCCATGTGCGCCAGGCGGTAGGGGAATGAGGGGTTGAAGACCACGGCGAACCAATCGGTGGGGATCACGCGGCCATCGACGATTTCAAAGCCTTGGGGCGTCTGCATCCAGCTGTTGGAGGAGAGAATCCAGAACGTCGAAATCAGCGTACCGATCGCCACCATCACGGTGGAGAAGAAGTGCAGGTTGCGCCCTACCTTGTTCCAGCCAAACAGCATCACGCCCAGGAAACCGGCTTCGAGGAAGAAGGCGGTGAGCACTTCGTACGTCAGCAGCGGCCCGGTGACGGCGCCGGCGAAGTCCGAGAACCTGCTCCAGTTGGTGCCGAACTGGTAAGCCATGACCAGGCCCGAAACCACGCCCATGCCGAAGTTGACGGCAAAGATCTTCGACCAGAAATGGTAGAGGTCGCGGTAGGTGTCATTGCGGGTCTTGAGCCACAAGCCCTCCAGCACCGCAAGGTAACTGGCCAGGCCGATGGTGATCGCCGGGAACAGGATGTGAAACGAGATGGTGAACGCAAATTGAATTCGGGCGAGATCTAGCGCCTCCAAACCGAACATAAGTCTTCCTCTGTCAGGTAATACCGGCTGCGGGCTCGGAGCCTGCACCCACTGCCCCTACGGATATGGAGTGTGGCGAATTTCAATTCGTTTCTTTTTTTACCCGTCACGCAGGGAGTCTGGCCTTTCGGCCGCCAGAACAATCCCCTGGCAGGTTTTGATCTGGATCAAGCATCGTTGAAAGAGTAGTCCCATTTGCGCTGTCCGGTTGTGTGGTCTTTTGCCGCGTGACAGCTTGCCTCACCCGAGTTATTGCAACTCTTTGTTACAACATAATGCTAATCTCGATGTTCCCTTCGGCCCCCGACCTGTACGCCCAATGCCTAGCGAACCTGCGTTGCTGTTACGTCACCACCGCCCTTTTATCGCGTTCTGGCTGGCGCGGATCTTTACCGCCAGCGGCTTCCAGATGCTGACCGTGGCCATCGGCTGGAACCTCTACCAACTGACCGGCAATGTGCTGGACCTGGGATTGGTCGGCCTGGTGGAGTTCGTGCCGCGTGTGCTGTTCATGCTGCACACCGGGCACGTGGCCGATCGCTATGAGCGACGCAAGGTCGCTGCCATCTGCCAGACCGTCCAGGCGCTGATTGCCCTGTCCCTGGCCATCGGCGGGCTGACCGGCAACGTGACCCGCGAGATGATCTTCATTCTCGCCTTCCTGCTGGGCGCCGCCCGTTCATTCGAAATGCCCACCACCCAGGCAATGCTGCCCAGTATCGTGCCCGCCACGCTGTTCCCCCGGGCCGTGGCGTCGTCGCAATCGGCCCAGCAATTGGCGACCATCGTCGCCCCGGCCCTCGGCGGCTTGCTCTACGCGTTCGGCAGCGTGTGGGTGTACGGCCCGACCGTGGTGCTGTACCTGATCGCCTGCGGGCTGACCCTGAACCTCCCCGCCCGCCAGACGCCGCTGAACAAAGGCAAGGCCACCCTCGACTCGTTGCTGGCCGGGATTCGCTTTATCCGCAGCCGGCCGGACATCCTCGGCGCCATCTCCCTGGACCTGTTCGCCGTACTGCTGGGCGGCGCCACCGCCCTATTGCCGGTGTTCGCCAAGGACATCCTGTTGACCGGCCCCTGGGGCCTGGGCCTGCTGCGCTCGGCACCGGCGGTGGGGGCGCTGCTGATGTCACTGTGGCTGGCACGCTTTTCGGTGGACCGCAAAGTGGGACGCGTAATGTTCACCGCCGTCGGCGTGTTCGGCGTGGCGACCATCGCGTTCGGCCTGTCGACCTCGTTCTGGTTCTCCCTGGCCGTACTGGTGGTACTCGGCGCGGCGGACATGATCAGCATGGTGATCCGGGCTTCGTTCGTGCAACTGGAAACACCGGATGAAATGCGCGGCCGAGTGAGCGCAGTCAACGGCTTGTTTATCGGCGCATCCAATCAACTGGGTGAGTTCGAATCGGGCATCACCGCGCACTGGTTCGGCACTGTGCCCGCCGTCGTCATGGGCGGCGTGGGTACGCTGGTCGTGACCGGAGTGTGGATCAAACTGTTCCCGACCCTGGCCAACCGCGACCGTATGCATGTTCCGGTGGAAGAAACGGCCTTGAAAACCACCGCCTGACCCGCGTTGACAATAAGGTCAAATGTGGCAGGGGGCTTGCCCCCGATAGCCATAGTTATCTAAACAACTTTGTAGCGCCAACGCCAACGCTAACCACGATGCGAAGCGAGTCGCTCTTGATCTTGATCTGCTTTTGATCTTGATCTCAGGCGCCCCGTTAAACCACGCTGGCCGAACGCAGGCT
>NZ_CVTU01000115.1:24789-112467 GCF_900004965.1 Pseudomonas sp. 44 R 15 | reverse complement strand
GAGGTGCCGAGTGGTGGGGCAAGAGCGTTTTGCTTACTTTTGCGCTTTTCAAAAGTGAGCCGCCGTAAGGGCGGAACCCATAGCAGCCGTGACCACAGAAACGGATATGTACTCGTTCCAATCCAAAATCCCGGTCGGCCCAGAGGCCGCCATCGGGGGCAAGCCCCCTCCCACATTTGGACAGTGGCGCGTCAGTAAAATAGCTATGGGCTGCCCGCTGCCTTTTAGAGCACCTTGTCCAAGGTAATCGGAAACTCCCGAACCCGTTTCCCAGTAGCATGATAGATAGCATTCGCCACCGCCGCCGCCACCCCGACAATACCGATCTCCCCCACACCCTTGGACCCCAGGGCATTGACGATCTCGTCATGCTCTTCGACAAACAGCACATCAATCTCGCCGATATCGGCATTCACCGGGATATGGTACTCGGCCAGACTGTGGTTCATGGAGCGCCCCAGTTCATGATCAACCTGAGTCTCTTCATGCAGCGCCATGCCAATCCCCCACACCACGCCACCAAGGATCTGGCTGCGCGCCATTTTCGGATTAACCACGCGCCCGGCCGCAATCGCACTGACCACGCGGCTGACCTTGATGGTGCCAAGGTCCTCGTCCACGCGAACTTCGACAAACACCGCCGAATGGGTGGCACTGGCATAGCCCTCGCGCTTCTTGTCAGGCTCGCTGTCTACCTGCACCTCCAGCGCGTCCTCACCGCTGTCCTTGACCAACTGAGCCAGCGACACACTCACGTCGCCGGTATGCAACTGCCCCTCTTCGAAACGCACGGACTCGGCGTCCTTGAACACCGGGTAGACCTGCCGCGCGGTCTCCAGCAGTTTCGCATTGAGCGCTTCACAGGCCTGCTGCACGGCGGTACCGACGGACGACACGGTAAATGAGCCGCCCTGCAAGGGCGCCGTGGGCAAGGACGAATCGCCCAGCAGGAAGCTGACATTGTCCATCGCCACGCCGCTGGCCTGGGCCGCGATCTGGGTCATCACGGTGTAGGTGCCGGTGCCGATATCGGTGGTGGCGCTGCTGACAGTGAGTTTACCGTCCCGGTCGATGCGCGCCTTGGCGCTGGCCTTCATCTGCATGGCTTCCCACACCCCGCCGGCCATGCCCCAGCCGATCAACTGGCGGCCGTCGCGCATGCTGCGCGGTTCGGGGTTGCGCTGGCTCCAGCCGAAACGCTCGGCGCCTTCGCTGTAACACTCGCGCAGGGCTTTGCTCGACCAGGGTTTGTCCTCGTTCTGGTTACGCTCGGCGTAGTTGATCAGGCGCAGCTGCACCGGGTCGATGGTCAGGGCACAGGCCAGTTCGTCCATGGCGCATTCCAGGCCGATCACACCCAGGGCCGCGCCTGGAGCACGCATGTCCAGCGGGGTGAATACGTCCAGCGGTACCAACTTGTAGGTCAACTGCACGTTATCGCAGTGATAAAGCATGCCGCTCCATTCCACCACGTGTTCGCTGAAATCCTCGAAGCGCGAGGTCTGGCCGATCGCGGTATGCCCCAGCGCCAGCAGGCGCCCGTTGGCGGCGGCGCCCATCTGCAAGCGCTGCAAGGTGCGCGGGCGGTAGCCGAAGGTGAACATCTGTTGCCGGGTCAGGGTGACGCGTACCGAGCGCTTCAATGCCAGCGATGCCATGACCGCCAGCGGCAATTGGTACTGCGGGCGCAGGCCTGAACCAAAGGCACCGCCGACAAACGCGGCAAAGATGCGCACCTGGCTTTTATCCAGGCCAAACACTTTCTGCACATAGGCCTGGCAATTCTGCGGCCCCTGGGTCTTGTCGTGGATATGCAGCGTGCCGTCCGGCTGGTACAGCACGGTGCTGGCATGGGGTTCCATCGGGTTATGGTGTTCGATGGGCGTGCTGTAGTGCAGATCGAGGCTGATGGCAGCGCCGGCCCATTCGGCCTGGAAATTGCCACGCGGGCCGGGCGGGGTCTGCGGCGAAGGGTGGGCCGATTCCTGCTGGGTCATCAGGTCCGTTTCGAAGTCTTCGGGCGCGTATTCAATCTCCACCAGCGAGCCGGCATGCCGCGCCAGCTCCAGGTTATCGGCGATCACCAGCGCCAGCGGCTGCCCGCTGTAGAGCACGCGGTCGTTGTACAGCGGGCGAAACGGTGAGCCGTCGGCGGCATCCGCATCGGCGAAGGCATCGTCGTAGCTGGCGATCCTGGGGCGATTGAGGTGATCAATCACTTGCACCACGCCCGGCAGCGCGAGGGCCCTGGAGGCATCGATCCGGATGACCCGGCCTTTGGCTATGGTGCTCGATACCACACTGCCATGCAGCAGGCCGTCCTCGGGAAATTCACCGGCGTAGCGCGCCTGGCCGGTGACCTTGAGCAGACCGTCGACACGGTCCAGGGGTTTGCCGATGGCACTCATGGCTGTTCTCCCGCGACCGCAGCGTCGCTCAGTGCTCGAATGATTGCGCGGCGCGCCAGCTTGATCTTGAAACCGTTGTGTTGCAGCGGCTCGGCATCTTGCAGCAGGGCATCGGCGGCGTTACTGAAGGTTTCGCGGCTGACGGTGCGGCCGATCAGCGAGGCTTCCACCGCACGGTCACGCCAGGGTTTGTGGGCCACACCGCCAAGGGCCAGGCGGGCGTCGATGATCTCGTCGCCGTCCAACTCCAGGGCAGCGGCAACCGACACCAGTGCAAACGCGTAGGACGCGCGGTCGCGGATCTTCAGGTAGTGACTGTGGCGAGCCAGGTTATCGGCAGGCAATTCCACGGCGGTGATCAGTTCGTCATCGGCCAATTGGTTGTCCCGTTGCGGCGCATCACCCGGCAGGCGGTGGAAGTCGGCAAACTCGATAACCCGCGCCCCGCCGCGCCCTTGCACATGCACCCGCGCCTCCAGCGCTGCCAGGGCCACGCACATGTCCGAGGGGTGCGTGGCGACGCATTGCGCACTGGCGCCAAGGATCGCGTGGATGCGATTCAAGCCGGTGCGCGCCGGGCAGCCGCTGCCGGGCTCGCGCTTGTTGCACGGCACCGTGGCGTCATAGAAATAGTAGCAACGGGTGCGTTGCAGCAGGTTGCCACCGGTACTGGCCATGTTGCGCAGTTGCGGTGAGGCCCCGGCAAGGATGGCCTGGGACAGCAATGGGTAACGCTGCTCGATCAGCGGGTGCCAGGCCAGGTCGGCATTGCTCACCAGCGCGCCAATGAGCAGGCCGCCCTCGGCGGTTTCTTCGATGGCGCGCAGCGGCAATCCGGTGATATCAATCAAGTGTTCGGGGCGGCTGATGTTCTCTTTCATCAGGTCCAGCAGGTTGGTGCCGCCGGCAATGAAGCGCGACGCCGCACTGCTCAGGTGCACCGCCTCGTGTACATCGGCCGGTTTGCTGTACTGGAAGGGATTCATTGCTCACCTCCGCGGTTGCGGCACGCCGGCAGCGCGTCTTCGATGGCGTCGCGGATATTGCTGTAGGCACCGCAGCGGCACAGGTTGCCGCTCATCAATTCCTGGATCTGCGCAGTGTCGTGGGCGCGGCCTTCGTTGGCCAGGCCGACCGCCGAGCAGATCTGGCCGGGGGTGCAGTAGCCGCACTGGAAGGCATCGTGCTTGATAAAGGCTTGCTGCATCGGATGCAATTGGTCGCCGTCGGCCAGGCCTTCGATGGTGGTCAGCTCGGCGCCGTCGCACATCACGGCCAGGGTCAGGCAGGCGTTTACGCGTTTGCCGTCACGCAACACGGTGCAGGCACCGCATTGGCCGTGATCACAGCCCTTTTTGCTGCCAACCAGGTCCAGTTGTTCGCGCAGCAGGTCCAGCAAGGTGGTCCAGGGCAGCACACTCAATTGGCGATCCTGGCCATTCAAGGTCAAGCGTATCGGGTGGGCAACGTACGGCTGGGCCGCCGCGCCATTGGGGGTCGCGCTCATAAACACCTCACGGGTTGGTGTAGATCCGCGGCGTTCAGGAAAATCGCCGTCTCAGGGGTACGACTTCCAGGGGTTTTGAGCGTTCAAGATGATTGATCAGTGGATATTGAGTGTTGCGGTCAACGTATTTTGCGGCGGGTTGATCGACGAATTGCTGTAGATGAAGTCCCCCGGGCCCTCGACATTCAGGTCGAACACATAGATATAGCCCATCAGCGTGCCCGCGCCATTGCACGCCTGGCTGATGTTGCCGACCTGGCACACCGCCGTGCGCTGGCCATTGAGCACCGCACCGTTGAAGCGCCCGACCGGGTTGTTACCCAGGCCCACTTCCATCACCGACACCTGGATTGCCCCGCGATGTGTACACATCTGAGTAACGGTGACCCGCTCCGGGATGGTTTCCGTGCAAGTGGGCGACTCGACCTTGAACACCCGCACCTCGCTCAAAGCCGGTGCAGTCGCGCCCCACGCCGGTGCTGCGCCCAACCACAGGCTGATACTGGCGATCAGCGCTAGACTCCACACGTTGGCTTTTTTCATGCTGTCGATGACCCACTGTTGAACGTCGCTGCAGTATGCCTCAAGGCCATGCGCCACACAGCCTCGGCTGCTGGTATGATGCGCCGCTTTTTCCGATCCTCTCTGAAGCCACAGGCGCTTGGCGCAGTTTGTGCTTTGACTTAGAGGTCAACAAATCACGACGCAAGATAGCGTCACAGGGAGCCGGCATGCTGGAAAAGCTGTTTCAACTCAAAGCCCACAACACCAATGTGCGCACCGAGATTCTCGCGGGTATCACCACATTCCTGGCGATGGCCTACATCCTGTTCGTCAACCCGAGCATCCTCGGCGAAACCGGCATGGACAAAGGTGCAGTGTTTGTCGCGACCTGCCTGGCGGCGGCCATCGGTTCCACCGTGATGGGCCTGATCGCCAACTACCCGATTGCGCTGGCACCGGGCATGGGCCTCAACGCCTTCTTTACCTATACCGTGGTGCTGCACATGGGCCACACCTGGCAGGTTGCGCTGGGGGCGGTATTCATTTCGGCGGTGCTGTTCTTCCTGCTGTCGATCTTCCGTATCCGTGAGTGGATCATCAACAGCATTCCCCTGCCCCTGCGCTCGGCGATTGCTGCCGGTATCGGCCTGTTCCTGGCGCTGATCGCCCTGCACAACGCCGGTATCGTGGTCGCCAATCCGGCCACGCTGGTGGGCCTGGGCGATCTGAAACAACCGGCGCCGATCCTGGCGACCCTGGGCTTCGTGCTGATCGTCGCGCTGGAAGCCCTGGCAGTGCGCGGTGCCGTGTTGATCGGCATCCTGGCGGTGACCATTGTCTCGATCCTGCTGGGCGTCACCCCGTTCGGCGGCGTGACCTCCATGCCGCCGTCACTGGCCCCGACCTTCCTGCAGCTGGACATTAAGGGCGCGCTGGATATCGGACTGGTCAGCGTGATCTTTGCGTTCCTGTTCGTCGACCTGTTCGACAACTCCGGCACCCTGATCGGCGTCGCCAAGCGCGCCGGGTTGATGGGCAAGGACGGCCATATGCCGAAAATGGGCCGTGCGCTGATCGCCGACAGTACGGCGGCCATGGCCGGCTCGCTGCTGGGCACCTCGACCACCACCAGCTACATCGAATCCGCCGCCGGCGTGAGCGCCGGTGGCCGTACCGGCTTGACCGCCATCGTGGTCGCGATCCTGTTCCTGCTGGCGCTGTTCTTCTCGCCTCTGGCGGCCAGCGTACCGGCCTTCGCCACCGCGCCGGCGCTGCTGTTCGTGGCGGTGTTGATGACGTCCGGCCTGGCCGAAATCGACTGGGATGACATTACCGTGGCAGCGCCGGTGGTGATCACCGCCCTGGCGATGCCGTTCACTTACTCCATCGCCAACGGCATCGCCTTCGGTTTCATCGCCTGGACCGCCATCAAGCTGCTTTCGGGCCGCTACCGTGAGCTGAACCCGGCACTGGTGATTCTGTCGATCCTGTTCGTGATCAAGCTGGGCTGGTTCAACGCATGACTTTCGACGCCGCACACTACACCGCTCAACTGCAAGACAAGGTCACGCGTCTGCGTGACCTGCTGGCACCCTTCGACGCGCCCGAACCGCAGGTCTTCGACTCGCCGCTGCAGAACTTCCGCCTGCGCGCCGAGTTCCGCCTGTGGCGCGAAGGCGGGGATCGCCACTACGCCATGTTCGCCCAGGACGACAAGCGCACGCCGATCCTCATTGAAGAATTTCCCATTGCCAGCCAGCGCATCAATCAATTGATGCCGCAGCTCAAGGCCGCCTGGCAAGCCAGCGCCGCCCTGAGCCACAAGCTGTTCCAGGTGGAGTTCCTGACCACCCTGGCCGGCGACGCGATGATCACCCTGTGCTATCACCGCCCGCTGGACGAACACTGGCACGCCGCCGCCAACCAGTTGGCGGCCGAGCTGGACGTGAGCATCATTGGTCGCTCCAAGGGCAAGCGCGATGTCATCGGCCGCGACTACGTGGTGGAAAAACTCGAGGTCGGCGGCCGCACGTTCAGCTACCGCCAACCCGAAGGCGCCTTCACCCAGCCCAACGGCACGGTGAACCGCAAGATGCTCAACTGGGCGTACGACGCCCTGGGCGATCGCCCGGACGACTTGCTGGAGCTGTACTGCGGCAACGGCAATTTCACCTTGCCGCTGGCAACCCGCGTGCGCAAGGTGCTGGCCACCGAAATCAGCAAGACGTCGGTCAATGCGGCCCTGAGCAACCTCGATGAAAATGCCGTGGATAACGTCACCCTGGTGCGCCTTTCCGCCGAAGAACTTACCGAGGCGCTGAATGAAGTTCGACCGTTCCGCCGCCTGCACGGCATCGACCTGAAAAGCTACGAATTCGGCAGCGTATTCGTCGACCCGCCCCGCGCCGGCATGGACCCGGACACCTGCGAACTGACCCGACGTTTCGACAACATCCTGTATATCTCCTGCAACCCGGAGACCCTGGCGGCGAACATTGCGCAACTGCATGACACCCATCGCATTACTCAATGCGCGATGTTTGACCAGTTCCCGTGGACGCATCATATGGAATCGGGTGTGTTGCTGACCCGGCGGTAATCTGCGGGGTATGAGTATCGCCAGTTAAGGCTTTTGCAGGAGCGAGCTTGCGCGCGAAAAACGTCAACGATAACGCATGCTTCCTGGATAAACGCGGTGCCTATGAGTTTTCGCGAGCTCGCTCCTACAGCTCCCCTATTTGGTTATTCAAGTGTCTGTTGGATCTGAGGTCTGCGGTACCTCCTTGCGTGGCCGGCCACCCTTCTTGCCATTGGCACGAGCGGCGGCGGATTTGGCAGCGCTGCTTTTGCGGCCGTTGCGCGATGCCACCAGGCTGGTAGCCAGGTCCATCAGAGGTTGGCTTGTAGCGATCAAGCCGGTGATCGAAACATCCAGGTCCTGGGCCTCACAGCTAATCGCCTTGCCACCGAAAGTCACTTCCAACTGCTGGAAATCTTTCTCTGAAAACCCTTCAAACTCCGGCAGGCCAGCCGCCGGCAACATGACGCGGCTACCATCGCTGAAGCCAATGGAGAGGCAGTCGTTTTCATAACGCACATTGCTGGCGTTGGCGTACAGGCGTTTCAACCTGCGTCCTCGGGCGATTGCCTTGTCAACGTCGGCATCAGTGAGAGGTACATAAGGTGTGACTTTGGCTTTTATGATTTTCATAAATTAATCCCCACACAATCTGGCGCTCTTACCAGATTCAAAATAGTCCGTTGCTCTACGACGTCGTGCCTGGCGCTTGAGATGACGTAGACGCCTTGTCGAATGACCAACCCTGGAACCAACTCACCAGCGTCCCAATTCCAAGAATGATTCTCCAGGCAAACCGTCTGCAGTTTTTCCCACCAAATCCTGCGTGCCCGCGCCAAGTAATGCCGTTGCATGATGGCCCCGCGTATCTCCTTCAGAACCGATAGGGGTGGCTGCCTCCGTTCAGGCTCCACATCCCATAATTCAACGTCCCCGTCCACGAAACTGAAACGGAAACGCGCATCCCATTCCTTGCCCCTGACATGTACATGGGGCGGGCAATGCTCATCCCTGAGAAATACCGAGATTACATATCCCTTGTAAGCACCTACTCTCATCGTAACCCATCCGTTAGGTTTTTTTCCATCAGGTAACAATTTTCCCGTATCACCCGACAACCGGCTTCATGCTCACGAAGCTGCTTCAAAGATTAGTAACGACGAACAAACCGGCGAATGCCGGGTTGTAACCACTCATGCCAACAGCTGGGGAGACTTGGGCCACGCCCGCAGAACGTGTTCCCTCAGCAATCCGGCGTAACACATCGACTGAAGCTGCCCTGCTGATTAACGGTTCGATAATCGAACAGAACCAGTGACTTCATTTGACCAAATTAACCATTCAGTACATTTTATCTCCACAACCAATAAAAACTGTGGAGACCCCTCTATGCCGCCTATCGTGCTGGTGCTCAACGGCCCCAATCTCAACCTGCTCGGCACCCGCGAGCCCGCCACTTACGGCCACGAAACCCTCGCTGACATCGCCGCCCTGTGTGGCCGCAGCGCCGAAAAACTCGGGCTGAGCATCGAGTTTCGTCAAACCAACCATGAAGGCGAATTGCTCGACTGGATTCACGCGGCCCGTGCCCGTTGCGCCGGGATCGTGATCAATCCGGCGGCCTGGACCCACACCTCGGTGGCGATTCGCGACGCGCTGGTGGCCAGCGAAGTCCCGGTGATCGAGGTGCATTTATCCAACGTGCATGCCCGTGAAGCGTTTCGCCATCACTCCTTTGTCTCGCCCATCGCCAAGGCGGTATTGGCCGGGTTTGGCAGCCATGGCTACCACTTGGCCCTGGAGCATTTCAGCCACTCGTTGAAAGGATGCGCGTGATGAAACCCCGTGTTCTCGCCGGCCTGATCGGCGCCGGCATCCAGGCCTCCCGCACGCCCGCCCTGCATGAACAGGAAGGTGACGCTCAGGGCTTGCGCTATTTGTATCGCCTGATTGATCTGGACGCGCAGCGTCTGGACAGCCGTGCCCTGCCCGATCTGCTGCGTGCCGCTGAACAGATGCACTTCACCGGCCTGAACATTACCTACCCGTGCAAGCAGGCGATCCTGCCGTTGCTGGATGAATTGTCCGACGAGGCCAGGGGCATCGGCGCGGTTAACACGGTGGTGTTCAAAGACGGCAAGCGCATCGGCCATAACACCGATTGCCTGGGCTTCGCCGAAGGTTTCCGACGCAACTTCAATGACGTGCCACGCCAACGCGTGGTGCAGATGGGCGCAGGCGGTGCCGGCGCGGCAGTAGCGCACGCGCTGCTGGCCGAGGGCGTGGAGCAACTGAGCATTTTCGACGTGGACACCGCCCGTGCGCGCGAGCTTGTGGATAACCTCGCCCGGACTTTTGGCGACGGGCGCGCCCAGGTCGGCAGCCACTTGGCCAACGCCATGGCCGAGGCGCAGGGTTTGGTCAATACCACCCCGATGGGCATGGCCAAGCTGCCCGGCACACCCGTGCCGGCCGAGTGGCTACACGCCGGGTTGTGGGTGGCGGAAATCGTGTATTTCCCGTTGGAAACCCAATTGCTGCGTGACGCCCGCGCCCTGGGTTGCCGCACCCTGGATGGCGGCAATATGGCGGTGTTTCAGGCGGTGAAGGCGTTTGAGCTGTTCTGCGGCCTGACGGCGGATGCAGACCGGATGCTGGCGCACTTCCAGAGCATGAATAGCCAGCAGTAGAAACCGGAGCAAAATGTGGGAGGGGGCTTGCCCCCGATTGCAGTCTGTCAGTCAGGCATGTGTTGACTGATACACCGCAATCGGGGGCAAGCCCCCTCCCACACTGGTCACTCGGTGAATTCAAGCTTGAAGGTAGCGCAACACCGATTCGCAGATCATCGCGCGATGCCGCTGCTTGATCGCCTCATCCGACAGTTCGATCTGAAAAATCTCGCTGAACGTATGGCGGTTGGATACGCGGTAAAAACTGAACGAGTTGATCAACAGGTGGACGTCCAGCGGCTCCAACCCTTCACGAAACAGTCCCATCTCAGCGCCGCGACGCAAGGTCTCACCGAGACTCTCGAGGATTTTGCTGTTCATGTCCTTGATCGTACTGGTGCGTTTCACATACTCGGCGTTGTGGATATTTTCGATGCTGACGATGCGCACGAAATCCACGTTCTGGTCATGGTGGTCGAAGGTGAACTCCACCAGCCGGCGAATCGCTTCGCGCGGTTCCAGGGCCGTGAGGTTCATGCGGGTTTCGGTGTTGCGGATATCGCCATAGAGCTTCTCCAACACCTCGACGTAGAGCTGCTCCTTGCTGCCGAAGTAGTAATAGATCATGCGCTTGGAGGTGTGGGTGCGCTCGGCAATGGCGTCCACACGGGCGCCGGACAGGCCTTGCTGAACAAACTCGACAACGGCTTCCTGGAGAATATTCTCGCGGGTCTTTTCCGGATTGTTCTTGCGACTCTTGCGCGGTGCATCTGACACGGCAGAGAGGTCGGGAGTCAGGGTCATGGTGCGCTCACGGCGTTTTTATGCAGGCCCGATTATGGGCCGAGGCGCTCCCCGAAGGAAGCACCCCAACCGCCGTTATAAACGTGCCTGGCGCACCGCACCGCTGCGCGACTTGGCCATTGCCGCCAGACGCACGGCCACGTTGGCCGCGCCATAGCCGGCATAGCCGTTCTTGCGCTGGATGATCTCAAAGAAAAACCGGCCCTCGAAGGCTTCGGTGTAGACGTGAAACAGCTCACCGCCCTGGGCGTCACGGTCGTACAGCACGTTGTAGTACGCCAGTTCGCTGAGAAACTCATCGTCGAAATCAAAGCGCGCGGCCAGGTCGTCGTAGTAATTGAGCGGGATGTCCAACAACGGCACCCCGGCCTCCTTGGCCCGGCGCACTTCGGCGAAAATATCCGCGCAATCGAAGGCAATGTGGTGCACGCCCGAGCCGCGATAGCTCGATAGCGCGTGGGAAATGGCAGTATTACGGTTCTCGGAAATATTCAGCGGCAGGCGGATCGAGCTGCAGCGGCTGCGCAATGCGCGGCTTTTGACCAGGCCGTAGGGGTCGGGCAGCACCACTTCGTCGTCGGCTTCAAAATCCAGCAGGCTCTTGTAGAACAGCACCCAGCTGTCAAGGCTGTCGGCCGGCAGGGCCATGGCCATGTGGTCGATGCGCAGCAAGCCACCGCTGGCGGCAGTCGCAGGCTGCAGGTTGAAATCGGTGTCGTAGAGCCCGCCTTCGCTTTGGTCCACCAGGTAGATCAGGCTGCCATCCGGCGCACGCACGGCGGCCAGCTCCAGTTCGTTGGGCCCCACCAGTCCGCGATAGGGCTGGCCCTTGTAGGCCACCGCTCGCTCCAATGCCTTGGCACTGTCTTTGACCCGCATCGCCATCGCACACAACGACGGCCCATGGGCCTCGAAAAAGTTGTGGGCAAAGGAATAGGGCTCGCAATTGAGGATCAGGTTGATATCGCCCTGGCGCAACAGACTCACATTCTTGGAGCGATGCTGGCCGGCCTTGGCGAAGCCCAGGCGCTCCAACCAGTGCGTGAGTTTGGCGCCAAGGCTTTCATCCACGGCAAATTCAAGGAATTCGATGCCGTCGTATTCGCTGGCTGCCGGCGTCTCAAACAGGATATCCACGGGCGCGGCAGGTTGTTGTGCTGCCAGGCGCTGACGGGTTTTTTCTTCCAGGTACAGCAACGAGCGCAAGCCGTCCGCCGCGTTGGCCCGCGTCGGTGCAGCGCGAAAGCCGTCGTTGAAAATCTCCAGGGACAAAGGCCCGGTGTAGCCACTCTGGATGATCGGCGCAAGAAAACCTGCCAGGTCGAATTCGCCCTGGCCGGGGAAGCAGCGGAAATGCCGGCTCCACTCGAGCACATCCATGGCCAGGATCGGCGCGTCGGCCATTTGTACGAAGAAAATTTTGTCGCCGGGGATCTCGGCGATGGCACTCGGATCGCCCTTGAGGGACAAGGTGTGGAAACTGTCGAGCAGCACGCCCAGGCTTGGGTGATTCACCTGGCGCACCAGGTTCCAAACCTGTTGCCAGGTGTTCACATGCTTGCCCCAGGCCAGCGCTTCGTAGCCGATTCTCAAGCCACGGCGGCCCGCGTGCTCGGCCAGCAGACTGAGGTCGTCGAGCAGGATACGTTCATCGCCCACGCAATCGGCCGAGGCGTTGCTGCACACCAGCACCAGGTCGGTGCCCAGCTCCTGCATCAGGTCGAACTTGCGCTCGGCGCGTTCCAGGTTACGGGCCAGGCGGTCACGGCGGCAGCCTTCAAAGTCGCGGAACGGCTGGAACAGGGTGATGGCAATACCGAGGTCAGCGCACATCTGTCTAACTTCGCGCGGGCTGCCGTCGTAATACAATAGGTCGTTCTCGAAAATCTCAACGCCATCAAACCCGGCGGCGGCAATGGCTTCGAGCTTTTCCGGCAGGGTGCCGCTCAACGACACGGTAGCGATGGAACGTTGCATGGGTCACTCCCGGCAATTGTTGTTTATGGCAAATTATTCGCCCCCAGCCTACACGCGGCAATTAAAATGTACGAACCGGTTAGTTTTTGGTGCGATTATCGAACACTATGCCCCTTTGGCGAATTGACGACTTTTTAACCACTGCGCACCATCGACCTTGCACTAAGACCCAGATCTCACCATAAAAATTTCAAAAACGGGTACGACCTCATGCCTCTGCAAAATCCCGCCCTGGCCACGCGCCCCGGCACCCCGCACGCCGGCATCGGCGACAAGATCCGCGGCGCCCTGGCCGTGGGTAAAACCCGCTGGGGCATGTTGGCCCTGGTGTTCTTCGCCACCACCCTCAACTACATCGACCGCGCCGCCCTGGGCGTGATGCAACCGATTCTGGCCAAGGAAATGAGCTGGACGGCGATGGACTACGCCAACATCAACTTCTGGTTTCAGGTCGGCTACGCCATCGGCTTTGTGCTGCAGGGCCGGTTGATCGACCGGGTGGGCGTCAAGCGCGTGTTTTTCTGCGCCGTGCTGCTGTGGAGCCTGGCCACTGGTGCCCACGGCCTGGCGACCTCGGCCGTCGGGTTCATGGTCTGCCGGTTTATCCTCGGGCTGACCGAAGCGGCCAACTACCCTGCCTGTGTGAAAACCACGCGCCTTTGGTTCCCCGCCGGTGAGCGCGCAGTGGCGACGGGCATTTTCAACGCCGGTACCAACGTCGGCGCCATGATGACGCCCATGCTGCTGCCGTTGATCCTGCACGTGTGGGGCTGGCAGGCGGCGTTCCTGTGCATGGCTTCGCTGGGCTTGATCTGGCTGGTGTTCTGGGGGCTGAAGTATTACAACCCGGAAGAGCACCCGACCGTCAAACAATCCGAATTGGACTACGTGCAACAGCACGCCGAGCCGGAACAACCTGGCGTACCGTTCAGCCGCATCCTGCGCATGCGCGGCACCTGGGCCTTTGCCATCGCCTACGCACTGACCGCGCCGGTGTTCTGGTTCTACCTGTATTGGCTGCCGCCGTTCCTGAACCAGCAATACAACCTGGGCATCAATGTGACGCAGATGGGCATTCCGCTGATCATCATCTACCTCACCGCCGACTTCGGCAGTGTGGGTGGCGGCATCCTGTCGTCGTTCCTGATCGGGCGCGGGATGAACTCGATCAAGGCGCGGCTGCTGTCGATGCTGCTGTTCGCCTGCTGCATCGTCGGCGTGATCATGGCGGCCGGTTCCAGCCAGTTGTGGGTCGCGGTGTTCGCCATCTCCCTGGCCATCGGCGCGCACCAGGCCTGGACCGCCAACATCTGGAGCCTGGTGATGGACTACACGCCCAAGCACATGATGAGCACGGTGTTCGGTTTCGGCGGCATGTGCGCGGCCATCGGCGGCATGTTCATGACCCAGATCGTCGGCCATATCCTCACCGTGACCAACAACAACTACACCGTGTTGTTCACCCTGATCCCGGCGATGTATTTCATTGCGCTGACCTGGATGTACTTCATGGCGCCGCGCAAGATTCCGAAGGTCGACCTGTAATCAACGTCGCCGCTGCTGCCAGGCAGCGGCCAACCCGCTCATGCAGATCACCCCGATACCGACCACGGTGGTCATGTCGGGGGTATGGCTGAACACCAGCCAGCCCAACAAACCCGCAAACACGATCTGGCAATAGCCGAACGGCGCCAGCAAGGCCGGCGCCGCGAAGCGGAACGCCTGGGTGAGCATCAAATGCGCGGTCATCCCGCAGGTGCCCAGCGCCAGCATCATCACGCCATGCCACAGGGTGGGTATCTGCCAGAAGAACGGCACCATCGCACTCATCACCAAGGTGTTGCACAGGCCGGCGAAAAAATTGCTGGTGGTGGGGCTGTCGTATTGGCTGAGAATGCGCGTGAGCAATTGGTAGAAACAGAAGAACAGCGCCGAGCACAGCGGCAACAGCACCGCCGGTGTGAACAACTCACCGCCCGGATGGATGATGATCACCACGCCGACAAACCCGCAGATCACCGCCAGCCATTGGCCACGTGTGACGTGCTCGCCGAGCAAAGGCACCGAGAGCGCCGTCACCAGGATCGGTGCGAGGAAGTTCACCGCCGTGGCTTCCGCCAACGGGATGTAATGCAGCGCCGTGGTGAAAAACAGGCTGGTGCCCAACAGGCACAACGCCCGTACCACCTGCATGCCCGGGCGTTTGCTGCGCAGCACGCGCAGGCCCGATTGGGGCAGGAAAATCCCCGCCATCAACAAGGTGTGCACCATGTAACGCGCCCACACCACCATCACGATCGGGTAGAACCCGGCCAGGTATTTGGACAAGGCGTCGTGGCTGGAGAACAGAAACGTCGCCAGCACAATCAGCAGGATGCCTTTGAAGGGATGGTTGACGCCGGAAAGCGGGGTACTGACAGTCATTGATTTCTCTTGTGTGGCGAGCGGAACGCGATAGCACTCAACCTAGTAATCTAGCAGCCGGGCCTGTGTCTGCCCCAAGAGCATAACCAAACACCGGGCGAACAGCGCACTAAATCAGTGGATTTGAGTCCAACGCTGCACGCACGCTCCGGCGTTGCACACTTTTTAATCAAGGCCATGCCGATATGAAAAAAATCCTGTTTGCGCTGTCTGCCCTCGCCCTGCTCTCTGCCTGCGACAAGGCCCCCAAGGAAGCGCCAAAGCCTGCACCCGCCTCCGTGCAAGCAACCCTGGTGCCCGAGACCCCGCCAACCGATAAATGGGTGGGCAAGTGGATCGGCGTCGAAGGCTTGAACCTGAACATCGCCAAGGATGACAGCATCGGCCGCGGCCACTACATCCTGACCATGCAATATGGCCTGGATGCCGATGCTTCCGGCACGTTCAAGGGCCAGGCAACCGACGAAGGCATCGCCTTCACTCGCCCCGACGGCCCCCAGGTGCTGCGCGCCGGGGACGGTGCCGCCACGGGCCTGAAGTGGCTGGCAGATAAAAAAGACTGCCTGATTGTGGCTGCCGGCGAAGGCTATTGCCGCTGACTACGACCATACTCCCTCCATATTTTTGCCGGACCGTTAACAAGAGGATTGCCCCATGCTATGGAAAAAAGGCCGACGCAGCGACAACGTGGTCGATGCCCGCGATGACAGCGGCGGCGGTGGCGGTGGTATGCGCTTCGGTGGCGGCAAGGGCCTGAGCCTGACCGCTATCGTGCTGATCGTCGGCATCGGCTGGCTCACCGGCCAGGACCCGATGCAGATCCTCGGCCAGTTAACCGGCCAGATGGAGCAGGCGCCGTCGGTCAGCACGCAGCCACAGTCGCGCCAGGCGCCGCCGGCCAACGATGAGCAGGCCGACTTCGTGCGCGCCGTGCTGGGCGATACCGAAGACACCTGGGGCCAGGTATTCCAGGAAAACGGCCTGGCCTACAAGAACCCGAAACTGATCCTGTTCCGTGGCCGCGTGAACTCCGCCTGCGGTGGCGCCACCTCGGCCAGCGGCCCGTTCTATTGCCCGGCGGATCAGCAGGTGTACCTGGACCTGGATTTCTTCCGGGAAATGTCGCAACGCTTCCAGGCCGCCGGCGATTTCGCCCAAGCGTATGTGATTGCCCACGAAGTCGGGCATCACGTGCAAACGCTGCTCGGTATCTCGTCGAAGATCCAGGCTGCGCGCGAGCAAGGTCGCCCCATGCAAGGCGACGGTGGCCTGCTGGTACGCCAGGAACTGCAGGCCGACTGCTTTGCCGGCGTGTGGGCCAACCGCGCACAAAAACGCCTGAACTGGCTGGAGCCCGGCGATATCGAAGAAGCCCTGAACGCCGCCAATGCCATCGGCGATGACCGCCTGCAGCAACAGGGTCAGGGGCGCGTGATGCCGGACTCGTTTACCCACGGTACTTCGGCCCAGCGCGTACGCTGGTTCAAGACCGGCTTCGCCCAGGGGCAGATTGCCCAGTGCGATACCTTTAATGCCAAGAGTCTCTAAATGAATAAACGATTGGGGTTGCTGCTGGGTGTGTTGGTGTCCTGTTGCACCCTCGCGGCCGAACACGGCGTCAAGGTGGTCAGCCCCGATCGTTTTCATCTGGAAGCCGGCGACCTCAGCCTCGGCTTGAGCCAGGATTGGCGCCAGCCGTTGCCCAAGGTCACGCGTGCGCTGATCATCGTGCATGGCCGCCTGCGCAATGCGCAGACCTACCTGCAAAGCGGCATCGACGCCGCCAAGCATGCCGGGGTTGGCGACAATACGCTGGTGATCGCACCGCAGCTTCTCAATCAGTCGGATGTGAAGCGTAACCACCTGGGCGATCAGGTATTGCAGTGGAAGGGTAACGACTGGATGGCCGGCGACCCCTCGACGGGCCCCGGCCATATCAGTTCCTACGCCGCCCTCGACCAGATCATCAAGCACCTGGGCAACCGCACGCTGTTCCCGGCGCTGAAAGAAATCGTCATCGCCGGGCATTCAGGTGGTGGCCAAGTGGTACAACGCTTCGCCCTCACCGGCCACGATCACCCCTTGCTGCAAACCGAAGGCATCAGCCTGCGGTACGTGGTCGCCAACCCCTCGTCCTACGCCTACTTCAGCCCACAGCGGCCGGTGCCGTTCGACGCGGCCAGTTGCCCAGGTTTCAACGACTGGAAATATGGCATGCAAAACCTGCCGAATTACGTCGGTAACCAAGGCGCACAGCAACTGGAGCAAGCCTACGTGTCGCGCGACATCACCTATCTGCTGGGCCAGCAGGACACCGACCCCAACCATCCTGCGCTGGATAAAAGCTGCGAAGCCGAAACCCAGGGCGCGTATCGGCTGATTCGCGGGCACAACTACGTTGACTACCTCAAGCAGCGACATCCGCAGCTGGGTCACAGGCTGGTGGAGGTGCCGGGGGTTGGGCATGACGGGGACAAGATGTTTACCTCGCCGCAGGGGCAAAAGGTGTTGTTTCCACAATAATCACTGAAGAAACCGGATCAACATGTGGGAGGGGGCTTGCCCCCGATGGCGGTGTGTCAGCCAGCACATGCTTAGCTGAAAGACCGCTATCGGGGGCAAGCCCCCTCCCACAGTTGATCGCTATTGCCTGGGCTGGATCATCTGGCGCAATAACGACGCGGACAGAAAGTGTTGTTCCCACAATAACTGAAGAAACCGGATCAAACATATGGGAGGGGGCTTGCCCCCGATGGCGGTGGGTCAGCCAGCACCTGTTTAGCTGACAGACCGCCATCGGGGGCAAGCCCCCTCCCACAGTTGATCGCTATTGCCTGGGCTGGATCATTTGGCGCAATAACGACGCGGACAGAAAGTGTTGTCCCCACAATAACTGAAGAAACCGGATCAAACATGTGAGAGGGGGCTTGCCCCCGATGGCGGTGGGCCAGCCAGCACCTGTTTAGCTGACAGACCGCCATCGGGGGCAAGCCCCCTCCCACAGTTGATCGCTATTGCCTGGGCTGGATCATCTGGCGCAATAACGACGGGGACAGAAAGTGTCGTTCCCGCAATAACTGAAGAAACCGGATCAAACATGTGGGAGGGGGCTTGCCCCCGATGGCGGTGGGTCAGCCAGCACCTGTTTAGCTGAAAGACCGCTATCGGGGGCAAGCCCCCTCCCACAGTTGATCGCTATTGCCTGGGCTGGATCATCTGGCGCAGCGCCGCACAGTCCTCGGCATGCCAATCCGCCAACTCAGGCCACGGGTTCTCCGGCAGGTTTACCAACACGGTCCTGGTGCCCGCTGCCCGGCCACAGTCCAGGTCAAAACGATAATCCCCCACCATCACCATCTCGCCGGGGGCCACGCTCCAGGCCGCCGCCAGTTTCAACAAGCCACCCGGGTCAGGCTTGGGCGGCGCGTCCTCACGCCCCAGCACATCCTCCTTGGCAAAGCAGTCCGCCAGGCCGATCGCCTCCAGGGTGATATGCGCCAGCTCTTGGGCATTGCGCGTCAGAATCCCCAGGCGATAACCGCGTGCGGCCAGCTCGCGCACCAGTTCAACCGCACCTTGCGCCGCCACCGAGCCCAGCGCCAGCTCGCGCTCGTGCTCCAGCAGCCAGGCATGTTTGGCCGCCGCGATATCCGCCGGCAATGCGGCAAGGTGAGTAAGGATGTCGTCTTCGGCGGGAATCTCCAGGGCCACCCGGATGGCCGCGAAATCATGCACCGCCACCGTGAGGGTGCCATCCATGTCGAACACCCAATGCCGGACGTCGGCCAGGCTCATGCCCAGTCCTTGCGATGGCGAATCAAGCCTTCCTGGGTCACCGAGGCCACCAGTTGCCCGGCGCGGTTGTACACGCTGCCGCGGGAAAACCCACGGGAGTTGCCGGCCCAGGGGCTGTCCATGGCGTACAGCAACCAGTCATCGGCGCGCAGGTCGGCGTGAAACCACAGCGCGTGGTCGAGGCTGGCGACCTGCATGTCTTTCTGCCACACGGTCTTGCCATGGGGCAGCAGCGAGGTGGTCAGCAGGCCGAAGTCCGAAGCGTAGGCCAGCAGGTATTTATGCAATGCCGGCGCATCGGCCAGGGCGCCGTCGGCGCGAAACCACACGTACTTGACCGGGTCGGACGGCTGCGGGTTGAACGGGTCTTTTTCGGTGACCGGGCGCACTTCGATGGGCTTGGGGCACAGCAGCTTGTCACGCATGTGCTCGGGGATCAGGTGCGCGCGCTGCTGAGTCAGTTCCAGCTCCGAGGGCAGGTTCTCCGGGCCGACCACTACGGGCATGGTGGTCTGGTGCTCAAAGCCTTCTTCGTCGTATTGGAACGAGGTCGTGCAGGTGAAAATCGGATGGCCCTTCTGAATCGCGGTGACGCGGCGCGTACTGAAACTGCCGCCATCGCGCACGCGGTCCACCGAATACACCACCGGCAATGCCGCGTCCCCCGGGCGCAGGAAATACCCGTGCAGGGAATGGACGTGACGCGCTTCTTCTACCGTCTGGCTGGCCGCCGACAGCGACTGGCCGAGCACTTGGCCACCGAACAGTTGGCGAAAACCCAGGTCCTGGCTGCGGCCGCGAAAGAGGTTTTCCTCGATCGGCTCCAGGGTCAGCAAGTCCACCAGATCTTCCAATACTTGGCTCATTCACACTCTCCTCAGAGCAAAACAGCATCTACCTTCACCTGTAGGAGCGAGCTTGCTCGCGAAGGTCGTCAATGGTGACGCGGGGTTCCTGATACTCCACGGCGCACTTGCGTTCTTCGCGAGCAAGCTCGCGCCTACCCGTGCAGCGTGTCCAACCATTGGGCGCGGGTGATTCGGTACAAAACATGTGGGCGCAGCGGGTCATCGGCTGCGACTTTGGGGTGTTGAAAATCTGCCTGCGGATCGTAATGCATACCGATGGCCTGCATGACTTTTTGTGAAGGCAAATTGGCTTCGGTGGTGAAGGCGACGATTTCATCCAGGCTCAGGCGATCAAAACCACAACGCAATGCGGTCCAGGCCGCCTCGCTGGCGTAACCCAGGCCCCAATGTTCGCGGGCCAGGCGCCAGCCGATTTCCACCGCCGGGGTGAAGCCCGCTTCAAAACTGACGTTCTGCAGCCCGGTCAGGCCGATGAATTCGCCGGTGTCCTTGCGCTGCAAAGCCCAGAAGCCAAAACCATATTCGGCAAAATGGCCGCGAATCCGCCCAATCAGTGCGGCGCTTTCCAGGTGGCTCAACCTGGCCGGGAAATAGCGCATCACCTGCGGGTCGTTGCACATCTGCGCGAACGCCTGCAGGTCGCTGTCACGCCATGGGCGCATGACCAGGCGTGCACTTTCCAATTCCAGTATCGGCTCCATGGTTCCCCCTCCCTTGCCATGTGCGTGAGTGTACAGCGCTGGTAAGATCCGACGCAGATTCCCGTCAGAAAATCCCATGCCCTTGCCATTGATCTACCACGATGACTACAGCCCCGAGTTCCCGGCGGACCACCGGTTCCCCATGGACAAGTTTCGCCTGTTGCGCGACCACCTGGTGGACAGCGGCCTGACCGAGGACAGCCAGTTGCTGCGCCCGCAACTGTGCCCGGGGGAGATTCTGGGCCTGGCCCATGACACCGGGTATATCGAACGCTATATGAGCGGCGAGTTGTCTCGCGAGGACCAACGGCGCCTCGGCCTGCCGTGGAGCGAGGCCCTGGCGCGCCGCACCGTGCGCGCGGTGGGCGGCTCGATCCTGGCGGCGGAGCAGGCGCTGGAACACGGCCTGGCCTGCCATCTCGCCGGCGGCACCCATCACGCCCACTACGATTATCCGGCGGGCTTTTGCATCTTTAATGACCTGGCGGTGATCAGCCATTACCTGCTGGCCGGCGGCCGGGTCAATCGGGTGCTGATCTTCGATTGCGACGTGCACCAGGGCGACGGCACCGCGCGTATCCTGCATGACACGCCGGACGCCATCACCGTATCGCTGCACTGCGAAAAGAACTTTCCGGCGCGCAAGGCCCAGAGCGACTGGGACATTCCGTTGCCGATGGGCATGGGCGACGACGACTATCTCAAGGTGGTCGATGACGCGCTCAATTACCTGTTGCCGCTCTATCAGCCGGACCTGGTGCTGTACGACGCGGGTGTGGACGTACACAAGGACGACGCCCTCGGTTACCTCAAGCTGACAGATGCCGGCGTTGCCGCGCGCGATGAAAGCGTGATGCGTCACTGCCTGGGCCGCGATATTCCAGTGATGGGCGTGATCGGTGGCGGCTACAGCAAGGACCGCCCTGCCCTGGCCCGCCGCCACGGCATCCTGCATCACAGTGCGCAGCGGGTGTGGACGTCATCAGGTTGTCATTGAAGTGTGGGCGTTACCCACAATGCCTGTGGAACCACCTGTGGATAACTTGAGCGTAACGGCCTGCAAGCAAGTAACCGTATGGCGTGTAGGAAACTGTACATTTTTTGATCAGGCAGCCGTGCCGCCGTCGGGTAGAATGCTCGGCCTATTCACACCACCGTAGCCTTGCCCATGCCTCAGTCTTCTCCCCCCTCTGTCTCCATTATCGGCGGCGGCCCTGCCGGGCTGATGGCCGCCGAAGTCTTGAGCCAGGCGGGCGTGCGGGTGGCGCTGTACGACGGCATGCCGTCGGTGGGGCGCAAGTTCCTGTTGGCCGGCGTGGGCGGCATGAACATCACCCACTCCGAAGCCTACCCGGCGTTCCTTGCGCGCTATGCCGAACGCGCGCCGCACATGGCACCGTTGCTGCGCAGCTTCGGGGCCGAGGCGTTATGCGAGTGGATCCACGGCTTGGGCATTCAAACCTTTGTCGGCACCTCAGGCCGCGTATTTCCTACGGACATGAAAGCCGCGCCGCTGCTGCGTGCCTGGCTCAAGCGCCTGCGCGAACAAGGCGTGGTTATCCACACCCGACATCGCTGGGTGGGCTGGAATGCCGAGGGTGAGCTGCTTATCCACAGCCCCGAAGGCGAAAAAGTTGTCCACAGCGATGCCGTGCTGCTGGCCCTGGGTGGCGGCAGTTGGTCCCGCCTGGGCTCCGATGGGGCCTGGCTGAATCTGCTGGAAGGCCAAGGCGTGCCTTACGTGCGCCTGCAACCGAGCAACTGCGGGTTCGAAGTGTCCGCCTGGAGCGAGTTGATGGTCAGCAAATTCGCCGGAGCGCCGTTGAAAAACGTCGCCATTGGACTGGGGGACGATAAGCCTCGCCTGGGCGAATGCGTGGTGACGGCCACTGGTATCGAAGGCAGCCTGATCTATGCGCTGTCGGCGCCGATTCGCAAGGCGATCAACCGTGACGGCGCCGCCACTGTGCATATCGATCTGCTGCCGAGCAAGCCGCTGGACAAGGTTCAGGCTGCGCTGGCAAAGCCACGTGGTTCGCGCTCGATGAGCAAGCATTTGCACAGTCAGTTGGGGTTGGATGGGGTCAAGGCGGCGCTGTTGCGCGAGCTGGCGCCGGCTGAACATTTCAATGATCCGGCGCAGTTGGCGGTAGAGATCAAGGCGTTGCCGCTGACATTGGTCAAGACGCGGCCCATCGACGAAGCCATCAGCACCGCAGGGGGTGTGCCGTTTGAAGCGCTGGATGAGCGATTGATGCTCAAGCAATTGCCTGGGGTGTTTTGTGCGGGGGAAATGCTGGATTGGGAGGCGCCGACCGGGGGGTATCTGCTGACGGGGTGTTTTGCCAGTGGCAGGGCGGCTGGGCTTGGGCTGTTGGAATGGCTTAGGCGCTGAGAGGTTTGGCGGATTCAAGGCCGCCATCGGGGGCAAGCCCCCTCCCACACTTGACGGTATTCACAATTCAAACATGTGGGAGGGGGCTTGCCCCCGATGAGGCCATCAGCTACAGCGCAAAATCACTTCTTCTTACGCGGTCCGGTATTGAAAACCGGCACCTTGCGCACCGGCTTGATCGACGGCTCCACCGGCGCCACGTCACCACTGTCCACCCATTTACCCAAATTGCGCTTACCACCGCCGCCCGATGTCTTGGGCTTCTTCGGCTTTTTCGGCTTCTTCACCACCTGCCCACTGGCATCGGTATCCGGCACGCGGTGCTCGGGTACGAAATCCGGCTCCATCTTGCGGGTCAGGGTCTGGCGCGTAAGCATCTCGATCGCCGAGAGCATGTTCACTTCATCGGCACACACCAGCGAAATCGCCTCGCCGGGGTTGCCCGCACGGCCGGTACGGCCGATACGGTGGATGTAGTCTTCGGCGACGATCGGCAAGTCGAAGTTGACCACCAGCGGCAGGTCTTCGATATCCAGGCCACGGGCCGCCACGTCGGTGGCCACCAGAATCTGCACTTCGCTGGCCTTGAAGCGGTCCAGTGCGCGTTGGCGGGTCGCCTGGGGTTTGTCGCCATGGATACCGTCGGCATTGATGCCCAGGCCCTGCAACTTGTCCACCAGCGCGTCCACGCCGTTACGCGTCTTGGCGAATACCAGTACCTGCTTCCAGCGGCCCTTGCGCATCAGGTGCACGAACAGTTCCGGCTTGCGCTTTTTATCCACCGGCACCACCCACTGCTGCACGGTGTTGGCGGCGACGTTGCGCGGGCTGACTTCGATACTCAGCGGGTCATTGAGCATCTGCCCGGCGAGCAGGCGGATGTCATCGGAGAACGTGGCGGAGAACAGCAGGGTCTGGCGTTTCTTCGGCAGCATGCGGTAGATGTTCGCCAGTTCTTCGGAGAAGCCCAGGTCGAGCATGCGGTCGGCTTCATCCAGCACCAGGGTTTGCAGCTGATTGAGTTTCAGCGCGTTCTGGCGGAACAGGTCGATCAGGCGGCCAGGGGTGGCGACCAGGATGTCGACACCCTTGCGCAGCTTCATCATCTGCGGGTTGATGCTCACGCCGCCGTACACCGCATACGTGGTCAGCGGCAGGTGCTGGGCGTATTCGGCGACGCTGGCGTGAACCTGCTCGGCCAGCTCGCGAGTGGGGCACAGGATCAGCGCACGCGCCGAGTTGGCGGCGACTTTCGGCCCTTCCATCGTCAGCAGTTGCAGCAGCGGCAAGGCAAAGCCGGCGGTCTTGCCGGTGCCGGTCTGGGCGGCGGCCATCAGGTCGCGACCGGCCAGCACCGCCGGAATGGCTTGCGCCTGCACCGGCGTCGGGGTCTGGTAGCCAAGCGTCTCAAGGGCGCGCAGCAAGGGTTCGATCAGGCCAAGGGTGGCGAAAGTCATGTGTTTACCGTAGGAAAAATTCAGCGCAAGGGCGTAATGCGCGGCAGTTTACCTTATTTCCGGTTTCGGCTTGCGCCATTGGGGCAGGCTGATCAACAGCACGGCGCTGATGATCACCAGCATTGCCAGGGCCTCTTCCACACCAATGCTCTCGCCGACGAACACAATCCCCAGCAACACCGCCACCGCCGGGTTCACATAGGCATAGCTGGTCGCCGCCGCCGGGCGCACGTGCTTGAGCAGGTACATGTAGGCGTTGAAGGCGATGATCGAACCAAACACCGTCAAGTAGGCCAGGGCCAGCCAGCCTTCCAGCGGCGGCATGGCCTGCAGGTGCTCGCCGGACAGCGTGCTGACGATCAGCAGCGCCACGCCGGCCACCAGCATTTCCGCGGCACTGGCCATGGCGCCCTGGGGCAGCGGCAAGTGGCGACTCCACACCGAGCCGAAGGCCCAGGAAGCCGCCGCCATCAACAGCAACACCGCCCCCAGTGGGCTCGATTGCAGGGTGCTGCCCATGTTGAGCATCGCAATGCCGATGATCCCCAGAATCACCCCGGCCCATTCCAGCCGCGTATTACGCGCGCCCCAGAAAAAACCACACAGCAGGGTGAACAACGGCACGGTCGCCACCGCCAATGCGGCTACACCGGACGACACGCCCATATGTTCCGCCACGCTGACGCCGCCATTGCCTACGGTGAGCAGCAAAATGCCGATCATCCCGGCCGCCTTCCACTGCGGCCACGTCGGCGCCGGCACCCCGCGCCACCGCAGGTAGGCGTACATCAACGCGCCCGCGGTGCAAAACCGAATCCCCGCCAGCAGCAGCGGTGGCCAATACTCCACGCCGATGCGAATCACCAGGTAAGTGGAACCCCAGATCACATACAACGCAAAAAAGGCGGCGATCAACGGTAAGGGAAAACGACGTGGGCCAGGCATGGGGCGGCTCTATGGCAGGAGTTGGGAGGCTTATTCTAGAAACGAAGGCGCATAAACATAAGTTACAAAACCTGTTTAAAGCGCCCATACACTTTTCAAAGCATGGTTATGAAGGCTATAACCCGTGCTTTCGAAAGCCACGCGCAACCGGAGCCTTATCATGGACAAATACGACCGCATGCTCCTCAGCGCCCTGCTCGAAGACGGCCGCGCTTCCTACGCCCAACTGGCCCGCACGGTGAACCTCTCCGCCCCCGCCGTGGCCGAGCGCGTGGCCAAGCTGGAGGCCAGCGGGGTGATTACCGGTTACCAGGCCAAGGTCGACTTGTCCAAAGTCGGCCTGCCGATTCAATGCGTGATTGAATTGCGACTGACCAATCACGGCAGCCAGAAGGTCTACGACGCCCTGGCGCAAATTCCCGAGCTGACCGAATGCCACCGGGTCACCGGCGACCCGTGCGTGATCATGCAAGCGGCGGTGGGCACCATGCCGGAGCTGGAAGACCTGATTAATCGGGTGGCGAAGTTCGGGTTCAGCAAGACGTCGATTATTTTGTCCAGCGCCATAGAGCGGCGGGTGCCGCTGGGGCAATTGGAAGGGAATGGCAAACATGGCGGTTAAACAGCTGCAATTTGAGCGGGTCATCAGTCTCAGCCATCCAATCAACCCGCGCATCCCGCTGTGGCCGGGCGACCCGCCAGTGGCGTTCGAAGACGTTGCGTCATTGGAGCGCGACGGCTATTACCTGCGCCGCTTCAGCATGGGCGAACACAGCGCCACCCATATGAATGCGCCGAACAGCTTTTATGCCGATGGGATGGGGATTGAGGGTTACTCGGCAGAAGCGCTGGTGCGGCCGGCGGTGGTGATCGATGTGCGCGGTAAAGCCGCGGCCGATCCGGATTACCAAGTCAGCCCGCAGGATATCCACGCCTGGGAACACCAACACGGCCCTATCGATGCGGGTTCGGTGGTGCTGGTGTACACCGGGTGGCAACACCTCTGGAACGACCCGACCGCCTTTTTCGGCCACGATGCGCAAGGCTCGCACTTTCCAGGGATTGGCGAGGCCGCCATTGGCTTTTTGCTGGAGCATCGCCGGATTGCCGGCGTGGGCATTGATACCCACGGCGTGGATTATGGGCAAAGCAGCGCGTTCGCCATCAATCACGCGGTACTGGCCGAAAACGGGATTGTGCTGGAGTGCCTGACCCAGCTCGACCGGCTACCGGCCACTGGGGCAACACTGGTCATCGGGATATTGGCGCTTGAAGGTGGCTCGGGGTCACCGGCCTCGGTGATGGCGTTTATTCCCTGACATCATCGCGGCGTTGAGCGCTCAACGATCAGATCGACTGTCTGCCTGATGGTCGTCATGGATGAAGTCGGTGCGCTCCGTCATCTGGCTTCGGTCGATAAAACCGATGATATCGACGAATAGCTGGATAACCTTTTCGCTATGGGGGGACGCCCTACATGAGTGAAGAGGAAAATCAGAAAGGTCCTAGGTCACAGCCGGATTTGGCCTACCGATCATTCAGCGCTCACATCCAAGTGGCCTCAAAACACGTGCATTTCAGTGGCCAGCAAGACCGATCCCTTTCATTTGCGGGACGTTTCCGAGAGAATCCCACGGCCTTGTTTCCGTCGGATTCGGTAGCTAGTCTCGCCCTGTCATCGAATGTTCGGTGACCGGACGTGCAAGTCCGACTAAACAAAAGCTTTTCAGATGCCTCACACAGTCAACGCCCAGTTATTACGACATGGCGCTGATTTGTTATGGCAGCTGTGCGCGGGAGATCCTCGGATCTGCTGGGTTTGCCTTTTGTCCCGGTCTTGCACACTCGCGTACCGCTGCCACCCTATTTGCGTGCAAGCGAATAGACGCAGCTCCTGCTTAACAAGAGGAGTTTCACCATGGTCAAAGTCACCCCCGACCCACCCAAGTCCAAACCCGATTTCCTCAGCGAAGACGCCCTGCTCCACCGTCGTGCCATCGACTACTACCTCAAGGCATCCGCCCCGGACGCGCCCATTTTTATCCTGAATGACAACCTGAGCTTCGAAGAGGCGCTGGCCCATGCGGCGGATTTGCTGCATTGCGCGGTGGAGACGGCCCACGCGTCGGGTGAGGTGATGAAGGCGCCGCAGCGGGCGGTGATGCATTTGGTGGAGATGGCGAAGGGGGTGGTGGATCAGGCGTTGGAGTGTGCGCAACCTCGATAGGCGACGCATCACCCAATGTGGGAGGGGGCTTGCCCCCGCCCCCATTTGATCGTTCCCACGCTCTGCGTGGGAATGCCGCCCTGGACGCTCTGCGTCCGCTCTTAAAGTCGTGACGCGGAGCGTCACCAGATGCATTCCCACGCGGAGCGTGGGGACGATCAGCACCGGGCCTCAGAACCCGCGATGTTTCTTCAGGTGCTCATTGATCTTCGCGGCCGGCACTTTCTGCAAGGTGCACAGCAAGTCGTGGGACAGTTCGCGCAGGCCGTGGGTCTGGCGCAGTTCCCGCGCCAGGTGCGCCGTCAGGTTGGCGGCCATCTCGGCATCCGCCAGCGCCCGGTGAGCCTGGCCGGTGTGGGGCAATTGGGCGTAGCTGTTGAGGGTGCCGAGCTTGTGATTGGGCGCCGCCGGCATGAGGCGGCGGGCCAGCAGCAAGGAGCAGGCGAATTTCTGCAGGCGGGTGCGGCGGATCAGGCCCAGTTCAAAGTCCCAGAACTTCTGGTCGAACGCGGCGTTGTGCGCCATCAGCGGCGTGGTGCCGACGAACTCATTGACCTCATTCATCACCCGCTCGGCCGGTGGCGCGTTGCGCAGCATGGCGTTGCTGATGCCGGTGAGTTGTTCGATGAAACCGGGCACGCGTACGCCGGCATTCATCAGGCTCTGGTAGCGGTCGACAATGTGCCCGCGCTCAAGGATGACCACACCAATTTCCGTGGCCCGGCAGTGGCTGCTTGGGGTGATGCCGGTGGTTTCAAAGTCGATGACCGCTATACGTTCCAAACCTGTTCCAACTCCGTTCAACAATGTATTGAGCCGCCGCGCTTATTTGAGCAGCAACGCGCCTTCGATCGGTACGTAGCGGCTGGCGGCGCGTATCAGCGAGTTGGCTGTCAGCCCCGGCACGCCATAGGCCACCGCTTGCACGCCATGCTTGTGGATGATGCGCTCGAGCAGCATGTCGAAATCCCCGTCGCCGGAGGCCAGCACCACTTCGTCGACATGGTCGGCGGCGTCCATGATGTCGAGGGTGATGCCCACGTCCCAGTCGCCCTTGGCCGAACCGTCGCTGCGCTGGATGTAAGGCTTGAGTTTTACCGTAAAGCCCAGGTTGCGCAGGATCTGCTGGAACTGCTGCTGTTTGCTGTCGCCACGGTCGATGGCGTAGGCGTAGGCCTCGACGATCTGCCCATGGGCGCTGATATCAGCCCACAGCGCAGCGTAGTTGAAGTGGCAGCCGTAGGCCTGGCGAACGGTGTAATAGAGGTTTTGCACATCGGCGAACACTGCAATTTTCTTCACCGCACTTCCTCAATGACCGCCAGGCGCCAGCGCCCGGAAAGGTTGCCAGTATGCCAGCCAAGGGAGTGTTTCCGGGAAAAAATCAGACCGGAGCGCGTTGGCGCCCCGGCCCTGGTGGGTCAGACGAAGGAATCGTCGTCGCCAAAGGCGGAGGAATCGTCGACATAATCGCTGTCGGCGACGCTGTCCGCGTTGTTGCTGCCCCAGCTGTCATTCCCGGCGAACTTCTGGTCATCGTTGCCCCAGCCACCTTGATCACTGGCCGGCGCCGGTTGTTCGATGATCTCTTCCACCACCTGCGGCTGCTGGTTGTGATGAAACAGGCTGCTGATGCCCTCAGCGAGCAATACACCACCGGCCACGCCGGCCGCGGTCTTCATGGCCCCACCGAGGAACCCGCTGCCGGCTGGTGCGGCGGCGGCCGGTTGTGGCGGCTGTTGATAATTCTGCTGCGGCGCCGGCGCGTTGAACGATGGCCGCGCCGGTTCACGCCAGCCGCCGCCCGAATTACCCGGCGCAGGCTGCGCCTCGCGCGAACCGCCGCCAAAGATGCTCGACAGGAAGCCACCACCGCCGCCGCTGGCCGGGGCCGGTTGCGCGGATTTGGCGCGCTGCAATTCTTCCTGCAGTTGCTGGATCTGCTGGGCCTGCTGCTTGTTCTGCGCATCCAGGCTTTGCAGCGCGTGTTCCTGCACCAGGAGCGACTGGGTCATGTAGTAGCCGGCGGCCGGTTGGCGAGTCATGTGTTCCTTGATCCGCGCTTCGGCCTGGGCGTCGCGGGGGGCTGAGTCCGTCTCGGCTTGCTGCAACCGTGAAAACAGTCCATCGATCAGGGTTTGTTCTTCGCTGTTCATGGCGACCTCGTTAGATTGCCGGTAAAAATCAGGGTCCCGCCTGACATCAGGCAAGGTACGTCCTAGTTATGGGGCTGTTACCAATTGTTTCAATGGTCTTTACTCAAGGTTTACGTTTGCTTGCCCAGGCCGGCTATCGGTTAAAGTGTGTCCCTGCTTTTCGGCCTGTGATGACTCTGATGAATCCGTTAGACGTGCTGCGCGACTCCTTTCGCTTTACCCTGCGCAACCTGGGCGCCATCGTCCAGTTGTGCCTGCCGCTGGTGATCCTCGAAGCCCTGTTACAACAGGTGCTCGACCACATGCTGGGCCCGGAGGCCTTCAGCGGTTACAGCGTGGTGGTGGGGTTACTGGTGTATCCGCTGTACACCGGCGCTCTGATCCTGTTCCTCGACGCCCGCACCCGCGGTGAATCGCCACGTACCCGGGATGTGTGGGCCCTGGCCCTGGCCATGTGGCCGCGCTTCGCCCTGTTGACCGCCATGAGCACACTGCTGATTCTGCTCGGGCTGTCGCTGTACTTCCTGCCGGGCCTGTGGCTGATGGTGGTGCTGGCGTTTGCCGAGTACTTGCTGGTATTGCGCGGCATGTCGGCGCTCGAAGCGATGAAGGAAAGCCTGCGCCTGACCCGTGGGCATTTCTGGCGCATCCTGGTGTGCCTGCTGTGCGTAATGACGCCGCTGTGGCTGCTCAAGGGCGCCAGCGTGGCGGCGTATCCCGAACCCGCGCCGCTGCTGGGGCTGCTGATGGACAGCGCCCACAGTTTCCTGCAACTGTTTACCAGTGTGGTGCTGTTCCGTTTATTCATGTTGATCGGTGGCGACGCCGACGCGCGGTGATATGCTCCGTGCCTCTTCTGAAACGCACATAAGCCGAGCCGATGACCCGTTTATTGCGCATCACCGTGTTGAGCCTGCTACTGATTGCAGGCCTGTTGGCGGCACTGATCTACAGCCTGACCTGGCGCCCGGCCGACAAGGAGACCCTGCCGGTCAGTTGCGTGGCGCCGCGTGCGCCGACCCTGCTGCCGGGGCAGGCGCTCAAGGTGATGACCTGGAACGTGCAGTACCTGGCCGGCAAGAACTACGTGTTCTGGTACGACACCCCCGACGGCAGCGGCCCGGACGAACGGCCCACGGTTGAGGACATGGCCTTCAGCCTTGACGAAGTGGCGCGGGTGATCCGCGACGAACAGCCCGACATCCTGCTGTTGCAGGAAATCGACGAAGGCGCCAAGCCCTCCCACTACCAGGATCAACTCGCGCTGTTGCAGGAGCGGCTGGTCGACCTCTACCCGTGCAGCACCCAGGCATTCGACTGGAAAGCCGACTTTGTGCCCAGCCTGCCCATCTTCGGCAGCGTCGGGCGCAAGCTGGCCACCCTCAGCCGCTACCAGATCGAACACGCCGAGCGTCTGCAACTGCCCACGGCGGATGCCAACTTCATCAGCCGCCAGTTCCAGCCCAAGCCCGCTTTGTTGCTGACGTACCTGCCGCTGAGCGACGGTGGGCAACTGGCGGTGCTCAACACGCGCCTTGACGGCGGCATGCCTGGGCGCAGTGCGGTGCAGGAACAAGTGGAGGCCACCGTGAAGTTACTGGATAAACTCGAAGGCCGTGGCACACCCTGGTTGATCGGCGGGGATTTCAATCTGCTGCCGCTGGGCCAATTCCTGCGCCTGGATGCGCAAAAACGCGGCCAGTATTCGCCGGACAGTGAGTTGCACCTGTTGTGGGACAAATACCCGATGATCCCGAGCAACAGTGAATCCAGCGGCATCGACCGCAAGAAATGGCTGACGCACTTTCCCAATGACCCAAGCCTTGAGGGGCCGGATCGGACGCTCGACTACCTGTTCTACAGCGCGCGGATCAAGCGGGTCGAGGCCAAGGTCAGGCAGGAAGACACCTTGCGCATCTCCAACCATTTGCCGGTCATCGCCCGCTTCCTGCTGCCTGCCGCGCAATAAAATGTGGGAGGGGGCAAGCCCCCTCCCACAGGTAATGCCGTTCAGTTAAGCGTATATCGTGCTCTGTAGGAGCGAGCTTGCTCGCGAAAAGCGTCAACGATAACGCGTGCTTCCTGAATGAACGCGGCGCCTGTGAGTTTTTCGCGAGCAAGCTCGCTCCTACAAAATGCCTTAACTGAACGGCATTACCCCCCACAGGGGATTTCCATTGTGGCTACTTTCGGGGTTTGATCCTGGCGGTCGCTTCGGCCACCAGGGGGTCGTCCGGCCAGTAATGCTTGGGGTAACGCCCCTTCAAATCCTTCTTCACCTCCGCGTAGGTACTGCGCCAGAAGTTGGCCAGGTCCTGCGTGACCTGCACCGGCCGCCGCGCCGGCGACAGCAGGTGCAGCTTGACCACTTGGCGCCCACCGGCAATGCGTGGTGTATCCGCCAGCCCGAACAGCTCCTGCAAGCGCACCGCCAGGATCGGCGGCTGTTCGCTGTAGTCAAGGCGCACCGACGAGCCCGACGGCACTTTCACATGCTGCGGCGCGAGTTCATCCAGGCGCTGGGGCAGTGGCCAGGGCAGCAGGTTGTGCAGGTAGCTGGAAATATCCAGGTTGGCGAAATGGCTCAGGCGCGAGACTTTGCCCAGGTAGGGCATCAGCCAGTGCTCCAGGCTGGCGAGCAGGGCCTTGTCGCTGATATCGGGCCATTCGCTGGTGTGGCCGGCGTCCAGTTGGCGCAGCAGCATCACACGGGCCTGCCATTGGCGCAGTTCCGGGGTCCAGGGCAGCAGCTCCATCCCTTTGCGGCGTACCAGATTGACCAGCGCCTGGCTGCGGGCGGACTCGTCGAGGCCGGTCAGGGGTTCTCGGCTGAGCACCAGCTCACCGACCTTGCGCTGGCGTTCGGCGCGCAGCACGCCTTCGCGTTCATCCCAATCCAGCTGGTCGACATTGCGCACTTGCTCGGCCAGCACTGTGTCCAACAGCGCCGGATCAAAATCCGCCGCCAGGTAGATGCGCTCTTCGCGCTGGCCCTGGCGGCTACCCAGGTCAGCAATCACCAGCCAGGGTTGTTTCATCAGGCTGTCGGCCTCGGCGAACAGCGCCGCGCGGCCGTTGGCCAAACGGTATTCGGCGCCCCCGGGGCGACGCTGTTGAGCGACGCGGTCCGGATAGGCCAGCGCCAGCAGGGCGCCGAGCCAGCGCGGGTGGTCGGGGTCGGCCACCGGTTGGCTGGCCTTGCCTCGTAAATAACCGCGATACTGGCGCGCCAATTGCCTGGCCCGTTGCACCCCGCCCTGGGTACCACGGGCGCGCTCTTCGCCGGACATCAGCGCCAGGCGACTGTGCAAGTCCGCACCACCACCGCGCAAGATATCGCGTTCGCCCAACAGCGCCGCCACGTCGCAGGCCATCGCCGCCAGCCCGAGGTCCTGCCCGCGCAACAACAGATGGGCGATACGCGGGTGGGCGGGCAACTCGGCCATCTTCTGGCCATGGGCGGTGAGGGTTTCTTCGTTCAATGCGCCGAGGCGTTGCAGCAGCTCCTGGGCCTGGGCATACGCGGCGGCGGGCGGCACATCCAGCCACACCAACTGGCTGGGCGTCACGCCCCAACGGGCCAGTTGCAAGGCCAGCCCGGCCAGGTCGGCGGCGAGTATTTCCGCGCTGCCATACGCGGCCAGACCGTCATGCTGGTCTTCGGACCACAACCGATAACACACGCCTGGCTCCAACCGCCCTGCCCGACCGGCGCGCTGGGTGGCGCTGGCGCGGGAGATGCGCTGGGTGTCGAGGCGGGTCATGCCGCTGCCCGGGTCGAAACGCGGCACCCGCGCCAACCCGGCGTCGATGACAACGCGCACGCCGTTGATGGTCAGGCTGGTCTCGGCGATGTTGGTGGCCAGCACCACTTTGCGCTTGCCGGCCGGCGCCGGGTCGATGGCGGCGCGCTGGGCGTTGAGGTCCAACTCGCCATGCAGGGGGCATAACAACACATCAGGGCGATCCCCCAGGGCGTCGGCCAGTTGCTGGTTGACCCGGCGAATCTCCGCCTGCCCCGGCAAAAACACCAGGACGCTGCCGGTCTCGTCATGCAGGGCTTCGAGAATAGTCTGCACCACCCGTGGCTCGATAAATTCCCCGGACTGGTAGGGCCGGCCCCAGCGCATCTGCACCGGGAACATGCGCCCTTCGCTGCGCAGGATCGGTGCGTCATCCAGCAGGCTGGCGAGGCGCTCGCCTTCGAGGGTGGCGGACATCAGCAGGATTTTCAGCGGCTGCTCATCACGAAACAGCTCGCGGCCATTGAGGCTCAGGGCCAGCGCCAGGTCGGCGTCGAGGCTGCGCTCGTGAAATTCGTCGAAGATCAACAGGCCCACGCCGTCCAGCGCCGGGTCGTCCTGCAGGCGACGGGTGAGGATGCCTTCGGTGACCACTTCGATACGCGTGTTGGGGCCGACTTTGCTGTCGAGGCGGATGCGGTAGCCAACGGTCTCACCGACCTTTTCACCCAGCTCGCTGGCCAGCCGCTCGGCGGCGGCCCGCGCAGCCAGGCGCCGGGGTTCGAGCATCAGGATGGTTTGCCCGGCGAGCCAGGGCTCGTTTAATAATGCCAGGGGCACGCGGGTGGTTTTACCAGCGCCGGGGGGCGCTTCCAGCACGGCTTCGTGGCGAATCGCCAAGGCGTCACGCAGGGCGGGTAAAACATCATCAATCGGCAACGAATTCATACTGGCTCCAAAGCAGAGCGGCGAGTATAACGGCGAACGGCCGGAGGCTGACGCGGGTCTCAAAAACACCTATGCAATCGAGTGTGGGAGCATCGGCGTCTGGCACATCTGGCTTATAGTCACCCTTAATATATTCAGGAGACTTTTTCATGCGTATCGCTTCCCGTGTCATCGGCGGTGTCTTGGCCGTCACCCTGCTGAGCCAACTCACCGCCTGCGGTTCGATTTTCTACCCCGACCGGCGCGGTCAGATCAACGGCAAGATCGACCCGGCCATCGCCGTGCTCGATGCGGTCGGCTTGCTGTTCTACGTGATCCCCGGCCTGATCGCGTTCGGCGTCGACTTCGCCACGGGCGCGATCTATTTCGAACCGGGCAAGACCGCCCAGGTTGCGCCGGAAAAACTGCACGAAGCCATCGGCGCCGACGGCAAGGTCGATAACGCCAAGCTGCAAAGCATCATCCAGACGGAAACCGGCCGCACCTTGCCGCTGGACGACCCGCGCCTGATCCAGTTCAAGGGCAGCGTGCACCAATTGGCGTCCCTGGGCCTGCAGCCCGCCGCATAAGGACAGCCCATGACCAGCAGTCCCGAACACGCCAGGCTTCTGCGCCTGGCCACCCGCGCCTCGGTGGGCGTGGCCTGTGTGCTGATTGTCACCAAGGCCATCGCCTGGTGGTTCAGTGGCTCGGTGGCCATGCTCGCCGGGTTGACCGATTCGCTGCTCGATGGCGTGACCTCGCTGCTCAATCTGCTGGCGGTGCACTACGCCCTGCGCCCCGCCGATGATGACCACCGTTACGGTCATGGCAAGGCGGAGTCGCTGTCGGGGATGGCCCAGGCACTGTTTATCGGTGGCAGCGCGGTGTTGATCGCCTTGCAGGCCTATCAACGCCTGCAGCATCCGGAACCGGTGGGCGCGCCCTGGCTGAGCATCGGCGTGATCGTGTTCTCACTGGTGCTGACCGTGGCGTTGTTGATGCTGCAACATCGGGTGATCCGCGAAACCGGCTCCAACGCGGTACGCGCCGACTCGCTGCATTATCGCTCCGACCTGATGCTCAACGGCAGCATCCTGGTGGCCTTGGTGCTCGCCGGTTTTGGCTTTAATCAGGTGGACGCCTGGTTCGGCCTGGGCATTGCCGCCTACATCCTGTGGAGTGCGATCCAGATTGCCCGGGAAAGCTTTGCCGTGTTGATGGATGAAGAGTTACCGCCGGACGTCAGCCAGCACATGCTTGAACTGGCCCGTAGCGTACCCGGGGTACTGGGCGCCCACGACTTGCGCACACGTATTTCGGGCAGCCACTGGTTTGTGCAGTTGCACCTGGAGTTGCCGGGGGAATTGACCTTGTCGGTGGCCCACAGCATCAGCGACCAGGCCGCCGACGCCATTCACCAGGCTTACCCACGCGCCGAAGTGCTGGTGCACGCCGACCCGCGGGAAGTGGTCACCGGCAATAAAACCTAGTACTGCACCTGATAGCCGCGACTGCTCAGGCAGTTGCCCTGGGCCTGGCGGTAGGTTTGCACCACCGCCGGGTCGGGGGCGTAGGTAGCCGCCTGCGGATCGAAACCGCTTTGCTGCGCCGCCCAGCGATAACAGTCGTAACCGTCCTGCTGCACCTGGGCCGGTGACTGGCCGTTGGCAGGGTAGGCAACCACATCATAGCCGTTGCCTTGCGGTGCCGGCGGGGGCGACGGCACTTGCGCCGGCGGTTGCACCACCACGTATTGTTGGGTGCTCTGTTCGTAGGCGTAGTAGGCGCCGGCAGCAAGGAACAGCAGCGAGCCCCCTACCCACACTTCACGCGCGTAATCCGGCAAGTAATGCACGCGGATACCATAGGGCGGCGCCACTACGACGTAGCGCGGCCCCTGCGGGCGGTACCAGTAGCCACCGGAAAAGAAGTAGTCCTGGCCGCGATACGGCACGCGGTAGTTGCGGTCGGGGAAGCGGTCGACAACGTAACCGGGGCGATATTGCGGGCCCGGGCCCCAGCCATTGCCATGACCGTCGGGGCGACCTGGCCAGCGATGGTCATCCGGACGCGGGCCGGGCCGCGAGCCAGGGCCGCCCGCCTCCCAATGCCGGTTGTCATCATTGCGCCGGGGAATGTCGCGGTAGTAACCCTGGCGCGGTTCCTGGGTCTGGCGCACGGTATCGGGCCGGCCCTGGATCGGCAGGTTATTGGACGGCTGCGGCTGCGGTCGCCCCGGTTCATTGACCGGCGGGCGCCCTTGCCATTGGCCGCCGCCATTGTGGCCGCCGCGATCAACCGGCGGGGCCTGCGGGCGCGGCGGGTTATTGTCCGGGCGACCTGCGCCTTCCGGCCCCCGCTCGTGATGGCCACCGCCCTGTGGGCGCGGCCCCTGGTCCGGTGAGTTATCGCGCTCGTCGGCGATTACCTGCGTGCCGACGCTGACCACCAGCAAACCAACACCTGCCATACGCCAGATGCGCTTCATGCTTTTCCTCACTGCGGGTTAGGGCTTGTTCATGAGACTGGGAAAGCCTCGCCCGGTTCTGAGACAGGTTATCAGTCACCAGCACTATTTTCTTGAACGCAAAAGAAAAGGGGTGACCCGTCGGCCACCCCTTGAGAATTTCGTCCTGGCTCAACGCTTTTGACGTTGGCTCACCTCACGCCGTCTGGTGGACAGTGTGCAGCCTGGAGGCCGGCTCAACCCTGCTGGGGTGGCGGCCGCAGCGGGCCTGATTGGGCGCGCTGCAGTGGACTGTTGTCCAGGCGGTGATTCTGTTGATAAAGATACAGGCCTGCGCCCGACGGATGATTGCGAAGATTGCGTCAATAAACAGTGCTTGCGCAATTTTTAACCCTTCATGGATAATTAACCGCAATAGTTACGACAAAGGCCAACCCAATGAGCAAGCTTGACCGATACGACCTGAGTATTCTGGCGGAATTGCAGCGCGACGCGAGGATCTCCAACCAGGAGCTGGCTGAGCGTATCGGCCTGTCGCCTTCGCCCTGCTCGCGCCGGGTCAAGCAATTGGAAGACGACGGCTACATCGCCCGCCAGGTGGCGTTGCTCGACCGCAAGATGCTCGGCCTGAGCCTGACGGCCTATGTGCTGATCGGCATGGACCGGCATACGCCGGAACGTTTCGAGAACTTCGAAGCGGCCATCCGTACCTTGCCCCAGGTACTGGAATGCAGCCTGGTGACCGGGATGGACGCCGACTATCAGTTGAAGGTGGTGGTGCCGGACATGGACCATTATCAAAAGCTGCTGCTGGGGCACCTGACCCGGATTGAAGGCGTGACCAGCGTGCGCTCCAGCTTTGTGCTGAACCAGGTGCTCAACAGCACCGAACTGCCATTGACCCACTTGCGCACCTGAGAACAACGAAGTTCGAGGGGCTTGCTTGTTGTAGGAGCGAGCTTGCTCGCGAAAAACTCACAGGCACCGCGCTCATTCAGAAAGCACGCGGTATCGTTGACGTTTTTCGCGAGCAAGCTCGCTCCCACATTTGGATTGTGTTTCGACCCAGGTCAATGTTGCGCCTGTGACGCTGCCGTATACTTCCCGCCTGCCTTAGTAGGAAGCCCCATGAACAACATCGACCCCGCCCTGTTCGAAGAATGGATGATGACCGGCCTGGTCACTGTCCTGATTATTTTCATGGGCTTTATCGTCTGGGACCTGGCGAAGAAATCCAAGGCCGGGCGCTTTGGCTCGTTCATTCTGTTTTTTGTGCTGGGCCTGGGCGTGGCCGCGTTCATCATCAAGAGCGTGGTGATCGGGCTGATCGAGTCCGGCGCCTTATAAACGTGCCGGCACGGCCTTCCATTGGCCCTGATCGAGGCCGTCGATAGACCAGTCACCAATCCGCACGCGCACCAGGCGCAACGTCGGCAAGCCCACCGCCGCGGTCATGCGCCGCACCTGGCGATTGCGCCCTTCACGTATGACCAATTCCAACCAATGAGTCGGCACACTTTTGCGAAAACGCACGGGCGGGTTGCGCGGCCATAACGCGGGCTCTTCCAACTGCCGTGCCTCGGCGGGCAAGGTCATGCCGTCGTTGAGCTCCACGCCGTCGCGCAGGCGTTGCAGTTGTGCTTCGGTCGGTTCGCCTTCGACTTGCACCCAGTAGGTTTTTGCCAGTTTGTGTTTGGGATCGGCAATGCGCGCTTGCAACTGGCCATCATTGGTCAGCAACAACAGGCCTTCGCTGTCACGGTCCAGGCGGCCGGCCGGGTAGATGCCGGGGATATCGATAAAGTCCTTGAGGGTCGCGCGCCCGCCCTCGTCACTGAACTGGGTCAGCACATCGAAAGGCTTGTTGAACAGGATCAGCTTTGGCTCGGCCGGCGGCGCCTTGGCGACACGGCGCGGGCCTGCATGCGGGGGTTTCACGCCGGGGCGGCGCGCATCGGGACGGGTGGGACGGGACATGGCAAGGGAACATCTAACGGTCAGGACCCACAATGCTAGTGGCCTGACCGCTAAATGACCATCCCCACCGCTTAGCGGAACGGCGGCTCGTCGAAGCTGCGCAGTTTGCGCGAGTGCAGCGAGTTGAGTTCGGTACGCAGCAGGTCGACGGCTTCGATGCCGATCTTCAAGTGCTGGCTGACGGCGCGCTCGTAGAACGCGTTGGCCGAACCCGGCAACTTGATCTCGCTGTGCAGCGGCTTGTCCGACACACACAACAACGTGCCGTACGGCACCCGCAAACGGTAGCCCTGGGCGGCGATGGTGCCGCTTTCCATGTCCACCGCCACGGCGCGGGACAGGTTGATCAGCGGTCGCTCCTGGGCCCAGCGCAGTTCCCAGTTGCGGTCGTCGTAGGTCAATACGGTGCCGGTGCGCAGGCGTTTTTTCAGCTCTTCGCCTTTTTCGCCGGTGACGTTCGCCGCCGCTTGCTGAAGCGCCAGTTGCACCTCGGCCAGGGCCGGGATCGGAATGTTCGGCGGAACCACGCGGTCGAGAATCCCGTCGCGACGCATATAGGCGTGGGCCAGGACGTAGTCGCCGATGGTCTGGGATTGGCGCAGGCCGCCGCAGTGCCCGATCATCAGCCAGCAATGCGGGCGCAGCACGGCCAGGTGGTCGGTGATGTTCTTGGCGTTGGACGGGCCCACGCCGATATTCACCAGGGTCACGCCATGGCCATCAGTGGCCTGCAGGTGATAGGCCGGCATCTGGTAGCGGTGCCAGACCACGCCCGCAGCAATCGCCGACGCTTCGCCATGGTCCATGCTCTTGTCGATCACCACGTTGCCCGGCAGCACCATGCGGATGAAGCGTGGGTCGCTGCGCAGTTGCTCCAGGCCATGCAGGATGAACTGGTCAACGTAGCGATGGTAGTTGGTCAACAGAATCCACGGTTGCACATGGCGCCAGTCGCTGCCGGTGTAGTGCACCAGGCGGCGCAGGGAGAAGTCCACACGCGCCGCGTCGAACAGGGCCAGGGGCAGCGGGTCGGTGTTTTCCCAGTCATAGAGACCGTCGGCGATGCCATCGGTGGCGGCGGACAAGTCGGTGCTGGGGAACACGCGGGCCAGGGTCGCGGCGGTCACGCCGGAACCGGCCAGTTCGTCGCCCTGCTCCACCACGTACGGGTACGGAATGTTCTGCTGGCTGACGCCCACTTCCACCGTCACGGTGAAGTCGTGCATCAGCGGCACCAGTTGCTCCAGCAGGTACTTACGGAACGCCGCCGGATGGGTGACGGTAACGCTGTAGGTACCCGGCAATTGCACCTTGGCATAGGCCCGGGTGGTCTGTGGGACTTCGCCATGGCAGTGGTAGGTCAGGCGCAGTTCCGGGTAGCGAAACTGCGCGCGCTGTTCGGCGTCGGGTTCGACGCGATCCTTGAGGTATTGCTTGAGGGCTTGATTGAGCGCGCCAGTCGCACGCTCATGCAGGGCCGCCAGCCGATCCACGGCCTCTTCAGCGGTTTGAACGACAACAAAAGCTTCGGTCACGGTAAGCATCCTGTGTTCTGGACTTGCAGGCCTTTATCTTGCCTGTATCCAGGCTCCACTGAAACAGTCGGATTGGAATGCTCTTTAAAATGTGGGAGGGGGCTTGCCCCCGATAGCTGAGTATCAGCCACCAGATGTAGTGGCTGATACACCCCTATCGGGGGCAAGCCCCCTCCCACACTTGACCGCGTTTATTCAAGGAGATGGCGGGGTTGAACGGGCGACCAGCGCTTCCACATCCACCCCACGCGGCAAGGCGCCGTAAACCCGGCCCGACGACTCACCCAACCGACTGACCACAAACCCATCGCTGACCGCCGCATTACCGGCCTCCAGCAGCAGCTTGGCCTGCAACGCCAGGGCGATGTCCTCGGTGAGCTGACGGGCGCGGTATTGGATATCCTGGGTGTCCATAAACGCTGACTTCAACCGCTCTATGTGTCGCGCCAATTGCCGGTCGCCATGTCCGTCGCCCAGCTCGACGAACAACGCCTCCAGCACACCGGGTTCCTTGGACAATGCCCGCAGCACGTCCAGGCATTGCACGTTGCCGGAACCTTCCCACGTCGAATTCACCGGTGCCTCACGGTACAGACGCGGCAGGATGCTGTCCTCGACATAGCCGGCGCCGCCCATGCATTCAGCGGCCTCATTGATCATGGCCGGCGCCCGTTTGCAGATCCAATACTTGCCCACCGCCGTCACCAGCCGGGCGAATTTGGCCTCCTGTTCATTGCCCAGGTGATCCAGCGCCCGCCCCATGCGCAGGCTCAAGGCCAGGGCCGCTTCGCTTTCCAGGGCCAGGTCGGCGAGCACGTTCTGCATCAGTGGTTGTTCGCTCAGCACGCGGCCACCGACCGAACGATGGGCGCAGTGATGGCTGGCCTGGGTCAATGCCTGGCGCATCAGCGCGCTGGAGCCGACCATGCAATCGAAGCGGGTCATGGCGACCATCTCGATAATGGTCGGCACGCCGCGTCCCTCTTCACCGATCATCCAGGCCAGGGCGCCACGGAACTCCACTTCACTGGAGGCGTTGGAGCAGTTGCCGAGTTTGTTTTTCAAACGCTGGATGTAGAACTCGTTGCGTGTGTCATCCGGGCGATGCCGGGGCAGCAGGAAACAGGTCAGGCCCTTGTCGGTCTGGGCCAGGGTGAGGAAGGCGTCACACATCGGCGCCGAGCAGAACCATTTGTGGCCGACCAGTTCATAGGCCTGCCCCGGACCGCCCGCGCCCACCGGATAGGCGCGGGTGGTGTTGGCGCGCACATCGGTGCCGCCCTGTTTTTCGGTCATGGCCATGCCGATTGTGGCACCGCCTTTATGGGCAATGCCGATGTTGCGCGGGTCGTAGTGGGTCGAGAGTATCTTCGGCAGCCACAGCTCAGCCAGGTCTGGCTGCAACTGCAGGGCCGGGACGCAGGCGAAGGTCATGGTCAGCGGGCAGCCGCTGCCGGCTTCGGCCTGGGTGTGCAAGTAGGTCATGGCGGCGCGGGCCACGTGGGCGCCGGATTGCGGATCGGTCCACGGCAGCGACGGCAGCCCATGTTCGACGGCGGTGCGCATCAGTTCGTGGTAGGCGGGGTGAAACTCCACCAGGTCAATCCGGTGACCATAACGGTCATGGCTGCTGAACACCGGCTTGTTCTGATTGGCCAGGAAGCCGGCCTCCATCAACGGCCCGCCGGCCAACGCACCATAGGCATCGATACGCGACTCGGCCCAGCCGGCGCCAAAGCGACGCGCCCACTCCTGCAGGGGCAGGTCGATGCGATACAGGTTGGTGCCGTCCAGGGACGGTGGCTGGTTGGTGACGTCGTGGGTTTCGGCAAACCGGTGCGGATTCATGACGGGCCTCCTGGAAAAAGGCCACGTGATATCGAGGCCTGATTTTCAGTTAAGCACCGTCACTCAGGTTAAAAAAGTGGCATACGCGCCGAATGCACGGCGCTTTCACCCTCTTGCGGACACAGTACGAGACGCTCCAGCGCGGCCTGCAAGGCCTCGAACCGTACCGGCTTGGCCAGGTGCTCGCTCATGCCGATGCCATGGCAGCGCTCGCGATCTGTGACATTAAGTGCAGTGCTCATGCCGATCACCGGTAATTCACCGCAGCCCGGCAAGGCACGAATCTGACAGCACAACGAGAACCCGCCTTCAGGCACATCCAGCACCACCGCATCAAACCTGCTCTCCTGCAGCGCCGTCAGTGCTGCCGGCCCCCCATCCACGGCTTTGACCCGATACCCCAGTTTGAGCAGCATGCCGCGCACCGCCAGTTGCACCACGCTGTTGTCGTCCACCAGCAGCACCGTGCAATCCTGCGGCGCGCGTTGTGCAGGCAGCGATTGCGCGGCCGGCTTGGGCTCCGGCGGCATTGGCTTGACGTCCACTTCCAGTTGGAAGCGACTGCCCTTGCGTGGCTCCGAATGATGGGTGAGGCGCCCGCCCACCAGCTCGATCAACTGCCGGCAAATCGCCAGGCCAATGCCCAGCCCGCCATATTCGCGGGTCATCGACCCATCGAGCTGGAAGAAGCGCTGGTACAGCGTGGCTTCGTCAAGGAAGGCGAAGCCGATCCCGGTGTCGGTCACGATAAAGCTCAGGTGCAAGCTGCCATCGGCTTGGGGCAGGCCTACCACGCGCAGGCGCACCGCACCGTGGTGGGTGAATTTGAAGGCGTTGTCCAGCAGGCAGTCCAGGCACTGGATCAGTTTGTCGGCGTCGCCGATCACGCGGTCCGGCACGGCATCGGCGACGTCAATGGAAAACTCCAGGCCCTTGGCCTGGGCGCTGGGGGTGAACTGTTGGCGCAAGGTTTCCAGCGCGCCGCGCAGGCCGAACACCTGGGGCCGGGCAACCAGGCGGCCGGCCTGCAACTCGGTCAGGGTGAGAATGCCGTTGACCATGCGCATCATGTCCCGCGCCGAACCGGCGGCGGCTTGCTGGTACTGCGCCAGGTCGTCGCCCAGGGGTTCGGTCTGCATCAGTTCAAGGGAGCCGATAACGCCGTTCATCGGCGTGCGTAACTCATGGGTCAAGGTGGCGAGGAATTCATCCTTGAGCCGATTGCTGCGGGCCAGTTGCTGGTTGAGCACTTCGAGCTTCTGGCTGGCGTCGAACAGGATCTGCGCCTGCTGCTCGCGCATGCCGTTGATGCGGTCGGCCAGGGCCAGGGACAGCAGCGCCACTTCGATGGCCGAGCCGATCTGGCTGGCATACATCGTGAGGAAGACGTTGGGCAAGTAGCCCAGCACCATCAGCGTATTGATCACCCCGCCGAGTAAAAACGCCGACCAGGCAATGATGAAATAACGCGCCATGCGCTGGCCGCAATACCAGGCCTTGATCGCGGTCACGAAGATGGTCACGGTAAACACCAATGCCAGGCCGGTGGCCAGGCGCAGGGCGACCGCGTAGCTGGTCAGCAGCGCCAGCGCCATGACCACCCCACCACAGGCCGCCAGCGCCAGCAGGATGCGGTCGAGCCAGCGGCTGTGCTGCGCGGTGTGCAGGAAACTGCGCGCGAACAGGCTGCCGAACAAGGCGGCCGCGCCGATCAGAAACGGCACCGCCGCATTCGCCCACCACGGATTGTTCGGCCAGAAGTATTCCACCGCCACGCCATTGACCGACAGTTGGTACAGGCCAAACGAAGCGATGTAGAGGATGTAATAGAGGTAGCTGGTGTCGCGCACGCTCAAATAAATGAACAGGTTGTAAATCAGCATGCCCAGCAACACGCCGTAGATAGCACCCAGCACATACAAGCGCAGCGGCTGCTCTTCCAGATAGGCGGTGCCGGACCAGAGGGTCAACGGCGCCTGGATCGAGCCCTGGCTTTGCAGGCGCAGGTAGACCGTCTGCCGCTGGTCAGGCACGAAGTTGAGCTTGAACAGGTAGTTGCTCTGGCGCACCTCGCGGCTGGAAAACGGTAACGCGCTGCCGGTGCGGGTGGTGAGACGATAATTGCCGGTGCCATCGTTCTGGTACAGATCCAGGCGATTGAGCGGCGGGTAAGCCAGTTCCAGAAACCAGGTACGCGGGGAGCGCGGGTCAACGGCGGTGTAATGCAGGTTGACCTTCAGCCAGAACACCGAGTGCGAATAACCGGCATTGAGGGTGGGTTTGTCATGGGTCCTGAATTGGGCGGCGTAGGCAGGCGAGCTGACGTCAGCAATGGTGAGGGCGCCGGTTGGGTCTTCGAGCACTTGCATGACCCGGCCCAATGGCAGGCTTCGTGTGCTCTGATTGAACTCGACGGCGCCCGCCAACAGCGGCAACCCGCACAATAATAAAATCAGCAAATAGCGCATAGAGCCCCAGCGTGGCCTGGCCGGTTAAGGCAAAAAGCTCCTCCATTCCTTTTGAGAAGACGTACACCGGCAATACAGAAAGTTGTTTGAATGAACTCTAGCATAGCCGGTAAAGGCCATTAGACACCATTGGAAGTATTTTCGGACGGCCCTGGGACGTGGCTTTCAGCGCATTTGATGACAATTGTCAGCCGCCCGAAACGTCTTGGCGCAGGGCAACATTCAGCTATCGCCGGACGGCCACGCAAAAAGCGTTTGGTGGTAAGCTCGCGCACCATGAATATCTACAGCTCTCGCCCCGTTGTTCTCTGTCTCTCCGGCCATGATCCCAGTGGTGGCGCCGGCTTGCAGGCCGATATCGAAGCCCTGCTCGCCCAGGGCTGCCACGCTGCTACGGCCGTCACCGCGCTGACCGTGCAGAACACCGTCAATGTCAGTGACTTTCGTGTGCTCGACCGCGAGTGGGTGCTGGCCCAGGCCAATGCCGTGCTCGGCGACTCCGAAGTCGCTGCGGTCAAGCTGGGCATGCTGGGATCTACCGCCATGGTCGACACCGTGATCGAACTGCTGCAGGCGCACCCGCACCTGCCGGTGGTATGCGACCCGGTGCTGCGTGCCGGCGGCGGCGGCAGCCTGGGCAAGGATGAAGTGGGCTATGCGATGCGCGAGCGACTGTTGCCCCTGGCGCTGATCGCCACGCCCAACCTGCCTGAAGCGCGCATTCTCGCCGAACTGCCCGACGGCAGCGCCGACGCATGCGCCGAGAAGCTGTTGCCCTACGTCAAGCACCTGCTGATCACCGGCGGCCACGGCGATGAGCAGCAAGTGCACAATCGCCTGTACAGCCGCGACGGCAGCCGCCATACCTTTACGTGCCAGCGCTTGCCCGGCAGCTATCACGGCTCGGGGTGCACGCTGGCCAGCACCCTTGCCGGGCGAATCGCCCAGGGCGAAGGGTTGGTGAGCGCCGTGCAGTCGGCGCTCGACTACACCTGGCGCACCCTGCGTGACGCCGAACGACTCGGCCAGGGCCAGTTCGTGCCTCGCCGTCTGCCGCTGGATTTCTGCTCTTAATACCGAGAGGCCTGCCCGATGAAACTACGTGGCCTTTACGCCATCACCGACAGCCAACTGTTGGCCGGCAAATTTCTCGCCTACGTCGAAGCGGCGCTGGACGGTGGCGTGACGTTGTTGCAGTACCGCGACAAAAGCAGCGACGAAGCGCGCCGCCTGCGAGAGGCCGAAAAGCTGCGGGAACTGTGCTCGCGCTACACGACCCAATTGATCATCAACGATGACGCCGAACTGGCCGCGCGCCTGGGCGTGGGCGTGCACCTGGGGCAGACCGACGGCCCGCTGACCCCGGCCCGGGCGCTGCTCGGCTCCAGGGCGATCATCGGCGCCACCTGCCATAGCCAGATCGAACTGGCCGAACAGGCCGCGAAGGAAGGCGCCAGTTACGTCGCCTTCGGGCGCTTCTTCAATTCCACGACCAAACCCGGCGCCCCGGCCGCCACCGTTGACATGCTGGCCGAGGCGCGCACACGCCTGCACCTACCGATCTGCGTGATCGGCGGCGTCACCCTGGAAAACGCCGAACCGCTGGTGGCCCACGGGGCCGACCTGCTCGCCGTGGTGCACGGCCTGTTCGGCGCCGACAGCACCCAGGAAGTCACGCGCCGCGCCCGTGCTTTCAACGCCCTTCTTAAGATTTGATTTCAGAGAGACTTCCATCATGTCCCGTTCCGAAACCCTGTTTGCCAATGCCCAGAAACACATCCCCGGCGGTGTGAACTCCCCCGTGCGTGCGTTCAAGAGCGTGGGCGGCACGCCATTGTTCTTCAAGCATGCCGAAGGCGCCTATGTCACCGACGAAGATGACAAGCGCTATGTCGACTACGTCGGCTCCTGGGGCCCGATGATCCTCGGTCACAGCCATCCGGAGGTGCTGGACGCCGTTCGCCAGCAACTGCAGCACGGTTTGTCCTACGGTGCTCCGACCGCGATGGAAACCGAGATGGCCGACCTGGTCTGCTCGATCGTGCCGTCGATGGAAATGGTGCGCATGGTCAGCTCCGGCACCGAAGCCACCATGAGCGCGATCCGCCTGGCCCGTGGTTTCACCGGCCGCGACAGCATCATCAAGTTCGAAGGTTGCTACCACGGCCACTCCGACAGCCTGTTGGTAAAAGCCGGTTCCGGCGCCCTGACCCAGGGCGTACCGAGTTCGGCCGGCGTGCCGGCGGCGTTCGCCAAACACACCCTGACCCTGCCATTCAACGACATTGACGCCGTCGCGCAGATGCTCGCTGACGTCGGTCAGGAGGTGGCCTGCATCATCGTCGAGCCGGTCGCCGGCAACATGAATTGCGTCCCGCCGGCCCCGGGTTTCCTTGAAGGTCTGCGCGAGCAGTGCGACAAACACGGCGTGGTGCTGATTTTCGATGAAGTGATGACCGGTTTCCGCGTGGCCCTCGGTGGCGCCCAGGCGCACTACGGCGTCACGCCGGACCTGAGCACCTTCGGCAAGATCATCGGCGGCGGCATGCCGGTGGGCTGCTTCGGCGGCAAGCGCGAGATCATGCAGCACATCGCCCCGCTGGGCCCGGTGTACCAGGCCGGCACGCTGTCCGGTAACCCGCTGGCGATGGCGGCCGGCCTGACCACCCTGCGCCTGATCAGCCGTCCGGGCTTCCATGCCGAGCTGACCGACTACACCACCCGCCTGCTGGACGGCCTGCAAGTGCGTGCCGACGCCGCCGGTATCCCGTTCGTCACCACCCAGGCCGGCGGCATGTTTGGCCTGTACTTTAGCGGTGCCGACGACATCGTCACCTTCGATGACGTGATGGGCAGCGATGCCGACCTGTTCAAGCGCTTCTTCCACCTGATGCTCGAAGGCGGCGTGTACCTGGCGCCGAGTGCCTTTGAGGCCGGCTTCACGTCGATCGCCCATGGCGAAGCCGAGCTGAAGCTGACCCTGGACGCTGCCGAGCGCGCCTTCGCGGCCCTGAAATAAGTGACGGCAACCCTCTGACGCTGCCCGTGGCGGCGTCAGATTTGCTACTTTGCCTACAGAGATTTCCCGGTTTTTTCGAGAATTGCCCTGCAATCCGGCAGATAACTTGCCCAAGCAGCAGAAAAACGAGTAAAGACTTTGTAAGCAGAGGCCTGCTTATTTCATAATGCGCGCTTATTGGACTCCCCGAGGGTCCGCGCGCCCCGTCAGAGGTAAGTCGATTCCCATGAAACGCACCGGCCGCACCCTGGTTCTGGGCTGCCTGTTGCTCCTTCAGCCGCTGCTGGCGCATGCACAAGCAGGCGGCAACTCGTTGTTAATTCCAGCGATGGGTCGTTGCACCCTTAATACCCAGCCCGACACCCAGGCCGAAGCCCTGAGCGCGTGCCAGAAACAGGCTGACGAAGGGGATGCGCAAGCGCAATACGAGTTGGGCGAATACTTCCACGACAGTAAGAACCCGGCCGTCGATCTCAACAAAGCGTTGAGCTACTTCGAAAAAGCTTCGCTGCAAGGCCATGCACAGGCGCAATTCCAGCTCGGCAACATGTTCTTCCGTGGCGAAGGTGTGCCGGCCAATAACGTCCAGGCCTACATCGTGCTGAAAATGGCGGCCGTCAACGGCGCCGAAGACGCTTTGGACACCGCCGACGAAGTCGCCGAGCACATGCAGCGCGATGAACTGGAAGTGGCCACCCAGGTGCTGGGGCAGATTTTCCGCAATTACCTGCAGGAACTGCAGAGTGCCGATGGGCGCTCACCCTTCTCCCCCCTGCCCTGATCACGGCGATAACAGATAGCCCTGCCGATACGCCGCAGGCCCCGCCACATGGGCGATGGTCATACCGGCGCTCGCCATTCGGCGCACTGAGTGCACATATAACAGCCCTTCACGTGCACACGCCACCGGGGTTACGCGATCAGTGACTGGATCGATGATGTGCGCCAGCGTCTGTCCTGCTTTCAGGTAGTCGCCGACCTGAGCGGCAAATACAATCAAGCCTCCCACCGGACTCACCACCGGCTCAACCCCGGCCAAGGGTGTGGGCGGGTTCAACAACGGCGGCGGCAGTGGCGCCTGGCCATCGATGGCGCCGCGCAGCGTCAGGTAGTTGATCAATGCCTGGCAATCCTGGCGAGCCAGCCCATCCTCCACATCGGCCACACCGCGCAGCTCCACGGTCGCGGCAAATCCCGGCGCGGCCAATCGCCCCGGGAAACACGCCTGCATCTGCGCCCAGAACAGGGTGTAGCAATCGTCGAACGAGTGCCCGCCCGCGTCTTCGCTCATAAAGCAGGCTTGCGCGCCGAGGTACCGCGCCAGCGGCTCCACCTGCGGCCAGGCGTGCGGCGCCAGGTACAGATGCTGGACCGCCTCGAAATCACAGTGCAGGTCCAGCACCACATCGGCATCACACGCCAATGTTTGCAGGATCAAGCGCATTGACTGCAGTTGCGTCGCCGGCACCTGGTCGACAAGGGTTTGCCGCAGGGTCGAACGGATCAGTTGCAGATTATGCGCAGGGTCTGCGGTCAGCGCGTCCTGCACCTGATCCGCGACCTGCCGGCTGACATCGATAAAGAAGCGATTGAAGTTCTCTCGACTGTCGTTATCGAAGCGTCCCTGCGGCACGTCCATCAACACCTGTTCCAGCCCCAGCGGATTGGCCACCGGCACCAGCACCACCTCCCAGCGCAGCATCCCGGCCGCATCCAGATGCGCCAGCCGCTGTTTCAGATGCCAGCACACCAGCATCCCCGGCAGTTCATCGGCATGCAGGGACGCCTGGATATACACCTTGCCCGGCGCATCGGCCGGGCCGTAATGAAAACTATGGATCTGCCGTGCCGTGCCGGGTACAGCGCTCAACAACCTGTGATTTTGAGTGTGCATGACGCCCCCTATCGGCCCGCATCGAGAAAACTTAGCCAACGCCGTTCAGCCAGGCGAAACAGGCCGACCAGGGCAAACGTAATGCTCAGATAAAGGACGGCGGCCAGGCCGAAGGATTGGAAGGTAAGAAAGGTGGCGGCATTGGCATCCCGCGCGACTTTGAGGATGTCCGGCACCGTGGCCGTGAACGCCAGGGTGGTGGAATGCAGCATGAAAATCACTTCATTGCTGTAGTACGGCAATGATCGGCGCAGGGCCGAAGGCATGATCAGGTGCACGTACAGTTTCCACCCGTCAAAACCCAGGGACCGCGCGGCCTCGATTTCCCCGCGAGGCATTGCGCGAATGGCGCCCGCCAGAATCTCTGTGGTGTAGGCGGCGGTATTCAGCGCGAATGCGAGCAGGGTGCAGTTGAGGGCTTCGCGGAAAAACGCATCGAGCAACGGCTGTTCGCGCACGGCGGCCAGGCTGTAGATGCCGGTGTAGAAGATCAGCAACTGGATATACAGCGGCGTGCCACGAAACAGGTAGGTATAGCCTTGCACCGGCCAGCGCAGCCAGCGCCGGGCAGATGTCCTGGCGATGGACAACGGCAACGCCAGCAGCAGGCCCAGGCCTAACGACGCGCTGGTCAGCCACAAGGTCATGGCCAGGCCGGTGATCTGGTAACCGTCGTAATAAATCAACGGTCGCCAGTACTCCTGGATGAGTTCCATCATCGTGACGGCTCCTGCACGCCACCGGTGTAACGACGCTCCAGCCAACCCAGTATCAGGTTTGAAGCACTGCTGAGCAGCAGGTACACCAGCGCCGCCAGCAGCAGGAAGGCCAGCAGTTGCTGGCTGCTTTTGCCCGCCACCTGGGCGACTTTTACCAGGTCCGCCAAGCCGATGATCGACACCAGCGCTGTGGCCTTGAGCAGGACCATCCAGTTATTGCCCAACCCCGGCAAGGCGAACCGCATCATTTGCGGGAAGATCACATGCACGAAGCTCTGGCGGAAGGTCAGCCCAAGGGCCTTAGCCGCCTGGAACTGGCCGCGCGGTACAGCCAGCAAGGCGCCGCGAAAGGTTTCGGTGAAATAGGCGCCGTAGATAAACCCCAGTGTCAGCACGCCCGCGCTGAAAGGGTCAATGTCGATGTACGCCCAGCCCAACCCGGCGGTCAGACGACTCAAGCCGGTTTGCAGCCCGTAGAAAATCAACAGCATCAGCAACAGGTCCGGCACACCGCGTATCAACGTGGTGTAGAGCTGCGCGCACAAACGCCACGTGCGCACCCCGGACAGCTTGGCGCCGGCACCGAGCAGGCCGAGGACAAGCCCCAGCAGCAACGACAACAGCGCCAGTTGCAGGGTGATCCACACGCCATGCAGTAACATCGGCGCAAAGGCGCCCAGGGTCGCGACGAATTGGGAGAAGGTCGGTAGCATGTTTTGCCCTCATTGGCCTGGAGGGCGGTTATTGGCCGCTGAACATATTCACGCCGGGAAAATACTGTTCTTGCAGGCGGACGTAGGTGCCATCGGCGTGGAGGTCCGCCAGCGCCTTATCCAGCAGCGCCTTGAGTTCATGGTTGCCCTTGGCGATGCCAATGCCGCTTCTGGACGGCATCAGCTCGCTTTCAATGATCGGTCCCAGCACGAACCCGGCGCCCTGGGGCGAACGCAAGAACCCGCTTTGCGCTTGCTGCGCATCTTGCAGCGAAGCCTGCAAACGGCCTGTCCGCAGGTCGGCATACACCTGTTCCTGATCGGCGTAAGCCACCACCTTGATGCCTTGGCCGGCGAGCACCTTAAGGGCATACACTTCCTGGGTACTGCCCTGCAGATAGCCGACGGCCGTACCTGTGGAAAGCTCGGTACCCGCACGAAACACCATGGCGGTAGGGCTGGAAAAGACTTCCGAGGAAAAATCGATAACCTTTTGCCGCGCCGCAGTGATGGTCATTGAAGCCAGGATTGCGTCGATCTTGCCGGCGTTCAGGCTGGGGATCATTGCGTCGAAGTCGCTTTCAACCCATTGGCAGCGCACATTCAACTGCGCGCAGATAGCATGACCGATATCAATTTCAAAGCCGGTCAACGTTCCCGTACTGTCTTTATAAGCAAAGGGCGCGTAGTTGGGATCGGCAGCAAAACGAATCACTTCATAGTCTTTGGCCAGAAGCGATGTATTGAATAAAAACGTGGTGATTAACAGCAGGAGTATTTTTTTCATTATTGTATTCCTTGTTATAGATGAAACAGCTGAACTTACTGCACCTCAATAAATGGAATTTCTCGCTTAACCACTAACGACCCAGCCGGCGCGTCGAACTCGCGGGCGCTTCGATGCCCTGAATACACCGCTGCTGCAATCGTGCCGGGCGCCACGCAATCACCGACCAGCGCCAGCGTGCCGATACCCGCCGCCTGCAACCGTTCGGGGGTGTTATTCAATGCCTGATACAACGCCTGTTCAGGCGCTCGGGAGGTCACCAGCAGCAGGGATGCGGCGCCGATGAACCGTGTGCGCTCGGTGTAGACACACCCTGCCATCACCCCCTCCGGCATCGCCCGGACCAGCGTATGGGAGGGGATGATCGTGACATTCAACTCCATCAGACGACGCTGGATGCGATGCTGCTCGAGGGTGTTGTGCGTCCAGGCCGCCACATCCGCCGCCGGGGTGACGAAGATCACCTCCACGCCTCGCGCCACCAGGTGCTCGGCCAGCACGCTGCCCATGTAGTAGTGGTCATCATCGAACAGCAGCACCGGCGAAGCCGGCAGCACACCCGCCATCACCTCGTCCGGCGTCAGCACTGGCAGGCACTCAAGGCCCGGTAATGCCTGGCGCAGGGCGCGCCCCAGGCCGTCCCGCCGCCAATGTGAGCCGGTGGCGATAAATACGTGCTCGGCGGCGAAATCCAGCACATCCTCGGCCTGCAGCTGACTTTCCCGATAAATCTCCACCGAGGGCAGGCGGCTCAAGGCGTCCAGTCGATAATCGACGACCCGCGCCCAACTCGCCAAACCAGGCAGCCGGGCCTCCAGCGCTACCCGTCCGCCCAGGCTGCGCAGGCTGTCGACCAGCGCCACGTCCATCCCGCGCGTGCCGAGTATCCGCGCGCACTCAAGCCCTGCGGGCCCGGCGCCGACCACCAGCGCCCTGCCGGGCCGGTGCGCACGCTCGACCGACTCGGGATGCCAGCCACGCCGCCACTCCTCGCCCATGGTCGGGTTCTGCGTGCAGCGCAACGGCGTACTGGTGTGGTCGCCGCTGACGCACACATTGCAGCCGATACATTCGCGAATTTCCTCGGCGCGCCCTGTTTCAATCTTCTTCGGCAGGAACGGATCGGCAATCGAAGGGCGCGCGGCGCCGATCAGGTCGAGCACGCCACGGCGTACCAGGGACACCATGGTGTCCGGCGAAGTAAAGCGCCCGACGCCGACCACCGGCTTGCGGGTCAGCGCCTTGAGCCCCACCAGGAAAGCCTCCTGATAGCCTTCGCCGGCAAAGCGCGCCGTCACGCTGTCGTTCGACCAGTCGGCGACATTGATGTCCCACAGGTCCGGCAGGTCCGCCAACATCGAGAACACCTCGGCGCCTTCGCCCTCGCGACTGAGGCCGCCGGCCATCTGCTCATCCACCGCCAGGCGGACCGCCACGGCACAGCGGTCGCCCACTGCATCGCGGGTGTCCTCGATCAGTTCGCGCAGCAGTCGCACGCGATTTTCCAGCACTCCGCCGTACTCATCCGTGCGCCGGTTGTTACGCGGCGTGAGGAAATGGAACGGGACGCTCAGGTCGTGCCCGGCATACACATAAATGATGTCAAAGCCGGCCTCCCGCGCGCGCAGGGCCGCCGCCCGATGCAAGGCGCGCAACTGCTGGATATCGGCACGACTCATGGCCCGGGCCTGCACCGGGTCATAACTGCGCACTGGCGTATTGGACGGCGCCCAGGGAATTTCGCGGCTGTAGCGGTTAGGCGCGGAGTAACCGTTGAACGCCAGCTCGACGCCGGCCAACGAACCGTGCTGGTGCACTGCCTCACACATTTTCGCCAGGGCCGGGATGTCGCGTTCATCCCATAACCGCGCCTCGATATAAGGCGAGAACTCGCTCAGCGGGCTGATTTCACACTCTTCAGTGCACACCACCCCCCAGCCGCCCTCGGCCTTAATCCCGCGCATGCGAGCCATGGCCGACGGGTGCACATGGCCCATGCCATTGCAGTGGGGAACTTGGTAAAAGCGATTACGGGTGCGAACCGGGCCTATTTGTACCGGCTCAAACAGAATGTCATAGCGAGGATCGCGCACAGGGCTACTCCCGAACAGTAAGGTTCGTTAATGACGGCGTGATAAAACTCGGGGCTATTGAATGGCGTGATTCAAGGGAATTGAAACGGGGAAACTTCGAGGTTTATTTAAAGGTTTTCTTATTATTAATAGATTCATGGCGCCCTCTCCGAATAAACAAAATTTGCTATCTTTCAAACAAAATGTCTATCCACAAGAGGGCAATTTCGGAAACGCCCTACAAATTAATTGAGGGTCACTTCTCCGGCATCGGCATCGGGAACGGCATGACATTGCTCACGCCCCGCGCCTCGCTGATCTTCGGCGTACCCAGGCGCTCGACTTCATCGATGCGCACGATCGAATGCATCGGCACAAAGCTGCGCACCACGCCTTCGAACTGGGCCTTGAGCTTTTCTTCGCCCGGGTCGACGACCAATTGGGTACGCTCGCCAAAGACGAACTCTTCCACCTCCAGGAAGCCCCACAGATCACTTTGATAGATCTGCTTGGCGTACATTTCGAACACCTGGCCCTGGTTGAGGAAAATCACCTTGTAGATTGGAGCTTCACGTTTGGTCATGGCGGGCGAGCAACACATCGCGGATATAAAAGAGGGCGCGAACTATAGCATGGCACCCGATGCACAGCGCTAGGAACCAATGGGCATGCCCCCTATAATGCGCGGTTCTTTACCACCAGTTGACGATCCCCATGGCCAAGAAGCTTTACATCGAAACCCACGGTTGCCAGATGAACGAGTACGACAGCTCGCGCATGGTCGATCTGCTGGGCGAACACCAGGCCCTGGAAGTCACCGCCCGCGCCGAAGATGCCGACGTGATCCTGCTCAATACCTGCTCGATCCGCGAGCGGGCCCAGGACCGTGTGTACTCGCAGCTGGGCCGCTGGCGCGAATTGAAGCTGGCCAACCCGGACATGGTGATCGCCGTCGGCGGTTGCGTGGCCAGCCAGGAAGGCGCCGCGATCCGCGACCGCGCGCCCTATGTCGACGTGGTCTTCGGCCCGCAAACCCTGCACCGCCTGCCGGAAATGATCGACGCCGCGCGCATCACCAAGTTGCCGCAAGTGGACGTGTCGTTCCCTGAAATCGAAAAATTCGACCATTTGCCCGAGCCGCGCATCGACGGGCCAAGTGCCTATGTGTCGGTGATGGAAGGCTGCAGCAAGTACTGCACCTTCTGTGTAGTGCCCTACACCCGTGGCGAAGAAGTCAGCCGGCCGTTTGACGATGTGCTGTCGGAAATCATCCACTTGGCCGAAAACGGCGTGCGTGAAGTCACCCTGCTGGGCCAGAACGTCAACGGTTACCGTGGCCAGACCGACGATGGGCGCCTGGCTGACCTGGCGGAGTTGATCCGCGTAGTCGCCGCCGTCGATGGCATCGAGCGCATCCGCTACACCACGTCGCACCCGCTGGAGTTTTCCGACAGCCTGATCCAGGCCCACGCCGACGTGCCGGAGCTGGTCAAACACCTGCACCTGCCGGTGCAGTCGGGCTCGGACCGCATCCTGTCGGCCATGAAACGCAACCACACGGCCCTGGAGTACAAATCCAAGCTGCGTAAATTGCGCGCCGCAGTGCCGGGCATCTGCATCAGCTCGGACTTTATCGTCGGTTTCCCCGGCGAAACCGAGAAAGACTTCGAGCAGACCATGAAGCTGATCGAGGACGTCGGTTTCGACTTCTCCTACTCGTTCGTCTACAGCCAGCGCCCGGGCACCCCAGCGGCCGACCTGCCGGACGAAACCCCGGAAGCGTTGAAAAAAGAACGCTTGAATGCGCTGCAACATCGCCTGAATCAGCAGGGTTTCGAGATCAGCCGACAAATGGTCGGTTCGATCCAGCGCATCCTGGTGACCGACTACTCGAAGAAGGACCCGGGCGAATTGCAGGGCCGTACCGAGAACAACCGCATCGTCAACTTCCGCTGCGACAACCCGACCCTGATCGGCCAGTTTGCCGACGTACACATCGATGCGGCGCAACCGCACTCGCTACGCGGTTCGTTGATCAACTGACGCCCCCGGCTGCCAAGGCAAGGGCAGAACTAATGTGGGAGGGGGCTTGCCCCCGATTGAGGTGTCTGAGTAGCAAATGTGTCGGCTGACACTCCGCCATCGGGGGCACGCCCCCTCCCACATTGGATCCATGCAACATTCCGATGACGTAAGTGCTTTCGTACCCGCGCCACTGGCGTTATTCTCTGTTTCACCTCAACAGCCAAAGGGCGGCTAAAAGCGACCTTGAACGCACCTACAGTAGAACCCCATCGTTTTCTCCTCGAGCCGTTTGAGGCTCGCCGTTTCGCCAACCTGTGCGGACAGTTCGACGAGCACCTGCGCCTGATCGAACAACGCCTGAGCATCGAGATCCGCAACCGCGGCAATCAGTTCGAGCTTATTGGTGAACCCCAACACACCACGTCTGCGGAAAACCTGCTGCGGCGCCTCTACCGCGAAACCAAGGGCAGTGAGCTGTCGCCGGAAACGGTGCACCTGTACCTGCAGGAATCCGCCGTGGAAGACCTGGCCAACAATCCTGTGGCCGAAGCCAGCGTGGCCCTGCGTACCAAAAAAGGCATGATTCGCCCGCGCGGCTTGAATCAGCAGAAGTACGTCAAGGAAATCCTCGGCAACGACATCAACTTCGGCATCGGCCCGGCCGGTACCGGCAAGACCTACCTGGCCGTGGCCTGTGCGGTGGATGCCCTGGAGCGCGAACAGGTTCGCCGCATCCTGCTGGTGCGCCCGGCGGTCGAGGCGGGTGAAAAACTCGGCTTCCTGCCCGGCGACCTGGCCCAGAAGATCGACCCGTACCTGCGCCCGCTCTACGACGCGCTGTACGAGATGCTCGGTTTTGAATACGTCGCCAAGCTGATCGAGCGCCAGGTGATCGAAATCGCCCCGCTGGCCTACATGCGCGGTCGCACCTTGAACAACAGCTTCATCATTCTCGACGAAAGCCAGAACACCACGGTCGAGCAAATGAAGATGTTCCTCACCCGTATCGGTTTCGGCTCCACGGCCGTGATTACCGGTGACGTCACCCAGGTCGACCTGCCCAAGGGCACCAAGTCCGGGCTGGCGCAGGTAATCGAGGTGCTCAAGGACGTACCGGGTATCAGCTTCACGCACTTCATGCCCAAGGACGTGGTCCGTCACCCGCTGGTGCAGCGCATCGTAGAAGCCTATGAGCGTTTCGACCACAAGGACGACGCACCGGCCCAGGACACGCGCCGCGATGCTTGAGCTTGACCTGCAGCGGGCCACCGAAGCGCCCGCCCCCGGCGAAGCACAGTTTCGTCAATGGTGCGCCCTGGCCCTGCGCCAGCGCACTGCCGACTCGGAACTGACCATTCGTCTGGTGGATGAGCCCGAAGGCCGCGAGCTGAACCACACCTGGCGCCAGAAAGACTACGCGACCAACGTGTTGTCCTTCCCCGCCGACGTACCCGACGAATTACTGGATATCCCGCTGCTGGGCGATCTGGTGATCTGCGTGGAAGTGGTGGAACGCGAAGCGCGCGAACAAGGCAAGGAACTTGAGGCCCACTGGGCCCATCTAGTCATCCACGGCTGCTTGCATCTCTTGGGTTACGACCATATAGACGATGACGAAGCCGAGGAAATGGAAGCACTGGAACGAACGTTGCTTGCTGAATTGGGGCATCGCGACCCCTACGCAGACGACGAAAACTGATCAACACTCAACTGTCATATCAAAGGATTTAGAGTAATCGCTATGAGCGAAGACCGATCGAGCAACGGGCAAAAGTCATGGCTGGGTAAACTGACCCAGGCTTTTGCCCACGAGCCGAAAAACCGCCAGGAGCTGCTGGAGCTGCTGCGCGAGGCCCACCAGAACAAGTTGCTGGACAGCGAAGCGCTGGCCATCGTCGAAGGCGCCATCCAGGTGGCTGACCTGCAAGTACGCGACATCATGGTGCCGCGCTCGCAGATGATCAGCATCAAGGCGACCCAGACCCCACGGGAATTCCTCCCGGCCGTGATCGACTCGGCGCACTCGCGCTACCCGGTGATAGGCGAAAGCCATGACGACGTCATGGGCGTCCTGCTGGCCAAGGACCTGTTGCCGCTGATCCTCAAGGAGAACGGCGACAACTTCAACATCAAGGACCTGCTGCGCCCGGCCACCTTCGTGCCTGAATCCAAGCGCCTGAACGTGCTGCTGCGTGAATTTCGCGCCAACCACAATCACATGGCCATTGTGATCGACGAATACGGCGGCGTGGCTGGCCTGGTGACCATCGAAGACGTACTGGAGCAGATCGTCGGCGACATCGAAGACGAGCACGACGTCGAAGAAGACAGCTACATCAAGCCACTGCCCAGCGGTGACTTCCTGATCAAGGCCTTGACGCCCATCGAGAACTTCAACGAGTTCTTCGACAGCGAGTTTTCCGACGATGAATTCGACACCGTCGGCGGCCTGGTGATGAGTGCATTCGGGCACCTGCCCAAGCGTAACGAAACCACCGAGATCGGCGCGTATCGGTTCCGCATCCTCAACGCGGACAGCCGTCGTATCCACCTGATCCGTTTGACCCCTATCGCCCGTTGAGGGTTAAGGACTGAAATGCGCCGTCTGATCGCACCCGGCTGGCCCGGTAACCTGCTGGCCGTGGTGGCCGGCGCCATCACTACCCTGGCGCTGGCGCCGTTCGATATCTGGCCGCTGGCGCTGGTGGCGGCCGGTCTGTTCTATATCGGCCTGCGTGAACTCACACCCCGCCAGGCCCTGGGCCGCGGCTGGTGTTTCGGTTTCGGCCTGTTTGGCGCCGGCACCAGCTGGATCTACTACAGCATCCACCACTTCGGCGGCGCTTCGGTGCTGCTGGCGGGGTTCCTGATGCTGCTGTTCACCGCCGCCATCGCCTGGTTCTTCGCCCTGCCTGCCTGGCTGTGGGCGCGCTGGCTGCGCCGCAATGAAGCGCCATTGGCCGATGCGCTGACGTTCGCGGCATTGTGGGTCGGCCAGGAAGCTTTTCGCGGCTGGTTCCTCACCGGTTTCCCGTGGCTGTATTCGGGCTACAGTCAACTCGACGGCCCGCTGACCGGCCTCGCGCCCTTAGGCGGCATGTGGCTGATTTCGTTCGCGCTGGCGTTGACCGCCGCCCTGCTGTGCAACCTGCCGCGCCTGCTGGCGAGCCGGCGCAACAGCTTTATCGCGGTCGGCCTGGTGCTGCTCGTCGCACCGTGGGCCATCGGCCTGGCGCTCAAGCATCATGCCTGGACCTCGCCCTCCGGCCCGCCCCTGAGCGTGGCCGCCATCCAGGGCAACGTCGAGCAAAGCATGAAGTGGGACCCCGAGCAGCTCAACGCGCAACTGGCGCTGTACCGCGACATGAGTTTGAGTTCCAAACGCGTCGACCTGCTGGTGTGGCCGGAAACGGCCGTACCGGTACTCAAGGAGTCGGTCGAAGGCTACCTGGGCATGATGGGCAAGTTCGCCGCCGAGCGTAATACCGCACTGATCACCGGGGTACCGATTCGCGAGGAAGTGCGCCACGAGAAGCGCTACTTCAATGGCATCACCGTGGTCGGCGAAGGTGAAGGCACCTACCTCAAGCAGAAGCTGGTGCCGTTCGGTGAGTACGTGCCGCTGCAGGATATGCTGCGCGGGCTGATCGCCTTCTTCGATTTGCCGATGTCGGACTTCGCCCGCGGCCCTTCCGACCAGCCCATGCTCCAGGCCAAGGGTTATCAGATTGCGCCGTTCATCTGTTATGAAGTGGTGTACCCGGAGTTCGCCGCCGGCCTGTCGGCCCAGAGCGACCTGCTGCTGACGATCAGCAACGACACCTGGTTCGGCCGCTCGATCGGCCCGCTGCAGCATCTGCAGATGGCGCAGATGCGTGCGCTTGAAGCCGGACGCTGGATGATTCGCGCCACCAACAACGGCGTGACCGGCCTGATCAACCCCTTTGGGCAGATCACCGCGCAGATCCCGCAGTTCGAGCGCGGCATTCTCTATGGCGACGTGGTGCCGATGCACAACCTGACGCCTTACCTGCAATGGCGCTCGTGGCCTCTGATCATCGTGTGCCTGCTGCTGTTCGGCTGGGCACTGTTGGCTGCTCGGATGGCTAAAACCGTCTGACAGGCAACATCTAACCAATGTGGGAGGGGGCTTGTCCCCGATGGCAGAGTGTCAGTCAGTACATTTGATACTGACACACTGCAATCGGGGGCAAGCCCCCTCCCACATTTGTCCTGCGGTGTTACCTGTAGAACAACCTATACCCCACCTGCCCCACCGCCTCATTGATCAACTGCCCGCTCTGCCACACCGACTTGACCTCCGGCATCCACCCGCCGAGCGGCCGACCGTGATCCACGCCCAGAAACCCCACTGGCCCGGGCACCACAGTGAAGCCGGCCTTCTCAAAACTCCACACCGAACGCGGCATGTGCCAGGCCTGGGTCACCACCACCACGCGCTTGATGCCTTGGGGTAACAGTATCTCGGCGCTCATCTGCGCATTTTCCCAAGTGGTGCGGCTGCGCTCTTCCTTCCAGCGTACCGTGACGCCGAAGTCATCCTGCATCGACACCGCCATCAGCTCTGCCTCGCTGGGCGGCGTGCCGTAGTGCAGGCCGCCGCTGGTCAGCACCGGTAACCCGGACGCCTTGGCCAGACGCGCCGCGTAACGTTCACGCTCCAAACCGATGCCGGTGGGCTGGTCGGAGCGCCACGCAATGTCGCCGCGCTCACGACCGGAGCCCAGCACCACAATCGCGTCGGCACGCTGGGCCAGGTTTGCCCAGTCCTCGCGGGCCAGAGGCGGTGCTGTCTCCAGAGCGCGTGCGCCCCACTGCACCATCACCGGCAGGCTGATCAACCACATCCCGCCCAATCCCAAGGCAAAACAACACCCGGCCAGGCGCGGACGACTGCGGCGAAACCACCAGGCAAGTGCCAGCAACAGCAGGAAAATACCGGGCGGCAACAACAATTGTTTAATGAAATAACGAAAAGGCATCGGGCATCTCCAAAGATGCCCGAAGCCTAGATGCATCGGGGTTCAGCAACAATCCTTACGAGCATATTTTGTAAACATCAACGGATAACGCGGGGTCACTTGCACCGTATCGACCGGACATTTTCCGGGCTGCGACCGGCCGCCAGATCCTTCAGCCACACTACCTTGGCCGAACGAGGCGACTCGGGGACCGGCGGGGATGCCGGCCCATGAGCGGCGCGCTGGTGGTGCAATTCCAGATAGCGCTTGATCAGTTCAAGCTCTGCCTGGCTCAAGCCTCGCAACTCCAGTTCCAGAGGCCGTTCATCACACAATCGGCCTGCGGTTCTTGCGGCATCCAATGCCCGACCCAAACGGTCGATCAGTCCTTCGTATAACTGCGGTTTCGTCAAAGTTCGCTGCGATTCAGCCATCCCCTCACCTCATTGAAGAAATACTTGCTCCCCAATAAACAGCGTAGCCCCCGTGGCTGCACCTGCCCGGTGCCGCGACAGACGGCCTGGCCTGCGCAATCAGGGTTTCCCTCGATAGAGTGGGGTCATGTATGCTACGGCGCTTCCTGTAACTCCACTTCCCGCAGGGTTTGGGCACGGACGCGCCGCTTTCCGGTGTCGATCAACCTGAACGTTGCACCGAAGAGGATTAGGCCACCCCTATCCAGTTCAAAAGTAGCCATGCACGAACAATATCAGCCCCGTGAAATAGAAAATGCCGCACAAACCTTCTGGGACGAGCAAAAGTCCTTTGAAGTCAGCGAACAGCCAGGCAAGGAGACGTTCTATTGCCTATCGATGTTCCCTTACCCCAGCGGCAAGCTACACATGGGGCACGTGCGTAACTACACCATCGGCGACGTGATTTCCCGCTACCAGCGCATGCTCGGCAAGAACGTTCTGCAACCCATGGGTTGGGACGCTTTCGGCATGCCGGCGGAAAACGCCGCGATGAAAAACAACGTGGCGCCCGCCAAGTGGACCTACGAAAACATCGCCTACATGAAGACCCAGCTGCGCAGCCTGGGCCTGGCGGTGGACTGGTCCCGTGAAGTGACCACCTGCAAGCCGGATTACTACCGCTGGGAACAATGGCTGTTCACGCGCCTGTTCGAAAAAGGCGTGATCTACAAAAAAAGCGGCACCGTGAACTGGGATCCGATTGACCAGACGGTACTGGCCAACGAACAGGTGATCGACGGCCGCGGCTGGCGTTCCGGCGCGCTGATCGAAAAACGCGAAATCCCGATGTACTACTTCAAGATCACCGCCTACGCGGACGAACTCTTGTCGAGCCTCGACGATTTGCCGGGCTGGCCTGAACAGGTCAAGACCATGCAGCGCAACTGGATCGGCAAATCCAAGGGCATGGAAGTGCAGTTCCCGTACAACGTCGACTCGATCGGCGAAGCGGGCGCACTCAAAGTCTTCACCACCCGTCCGGACACCCTGATGGGCGCGACCTATGTCGCCGTGGCCGCCGAACACCCGTTGGCCACCCAGGCCGCACAGAACAACCCTGAGCTGCAGGCGTTCATCGCCGAATGCAAGGGCGGCAGCGTGGCCGAAGCCGACGTCGCCACCCAGGAGAAAAAAGGCCTGCCGACCGGGCTGTTCGTCGAGCACCCGTTGACGGGCGAGAAATTGCCGGTCTGGGTCGCCAACTATGTGCTGATGCATTACGGCGATGGCGCTGTGATGGCAGTCCCGGCTCACGACGAGCGCGATTTCGAATTCGCCACCAAGTACGACCTGCCGATCAAGTCGGTGGTGCGCACCAGCGCGGGCGACACCAGCCCGGCCCCGTGGCAGGACGCCTATGGCGAGCACGGCGAGCTGATCAACTCCGGCGAGTTCGACGGCCTGGACTTCCAGGGCGCTTTCGACGCCATCGAAGTTGCCCTGATCAAGAAAAATCTCGGCGCCTCGCGCACCCAGTTCCGCCTGCGCGACTGGGGCATCAGCCGTCAACGCTACTGGGGCTGCCCGATCCCGATCATCCACTGCGAAAGCTGTGGCGACGTGCCGGTACCAGAAGAGCAACTGCCGGTGGTCCTGCCCGAAGACGTCGTACCGGACGGCGCCGGTTCGCCACTGGCGCGCATGCCCGAGTTCTACGAATGCAGCTGCCCCAAATGCGGCCAGCCTGCCAAGCGTGAAACCGACACCATGGACACCTTCGTGGAGTCCTCGTGGTACTACGCCCGCTACGCCTCGCCGCACTATGAAGGTGGCCTGGTAGAAAAATCCGCAGCCGACCACTGGTTGCCGGTGGACCAGTACATCGGCGGTATCGAACACGCCATCCTGCACCTGCTGTACGCGCGCTTCTTCCACAAGCTGATGCGCGACGAAGGCCTGGTCAGCTCCGACGAGCCGTTCAAGAACCTGCTGACCCAAGGCATGGTCATCGCCGAGACCTACTACCGCCGCGAAGCCAATGGCGCCTACACCTGGTTCAACCCGGCGGACGTCGAGCTCGAGCGTGACAGCAAGGCCAAGGTCATCAGCGCCAAGCTCAAATCCGACGGCCTGCCGGTGGAAATCGGCGGCACCGAGAAGATGGCCAAGTCGAAGAACAACGGCGTCGATCCGCAATCGATGATCGATCAGTTCGGCGCCGACACCTGCCGCCTGTTCATGATGTTCGCCTCGCCGCCCGACATGAGCGCCGAATGGTCCGACTCCGGCGTCGAAGGCTCGCACCGCTTCCTCAAGCGCGTCTGGCGCCTGGCCCATGCCCACGTCAGCCAGGGCTTGCCGGGCAAGCTGGACGTCGCGTCCTTGAATGATGAACAGAAAGCCATTCGTCGCAGCACCCACCTGGCTATCCGCCAGGCCAGCCAGGACGTAGGGCAGAACCACAAGTTCAACACCGCCATCGCCCAAGTGATGACGCTGATGAACGTGCTGGAAAAAGCCCCGCAGGCCACGGAACAGGATCGCGCATTGATCCAGGAAGGCCTGGAAACGGTTACCCTGCTGCTGGCGCCGATCACGCCGCACATCAGCCACGAACTGTGGAGCCGCCTGGGCCACAGCGGTGCCGTCATCGACGCCCGCTGGCCGGTGCAGGATGACAGCGCGCTGGTACAGGACACGCTGCAACTGGTGATCCAGGTCAATGGCAAACTGCGCGGCCAGATCGACATGCCGGCCAGCGCCAGCCGTGAAGAAGTCGAAGCGGCTGCACGCTGCAACGAGAACGTGCTGCGCTTTACCGAAGGCCTGACGATCCGCAAAGTGATCGTAGTGCCTGGAAAACTGGTCAATATCGTCGCCAGCTAAATCGGATCGGGCGCAGGGCTCAAGCCCTGCGCCGAACTAAACCTTCAGGGCCTCGATACGGCCCGCCTGGTTTCAAGGGGAGCAACAACATGATCAAACGCAATCTGCTGGTAATGGGCCTGGCCGTTCTTTTGAGCGCTTGCGGCTTCCAGCTGCGCGGCACCGGCACCAATGAATTGTCGCTCAAGGAACTCGACGTCAGCGCACGTAACGCCTACGGCGAAACCGTGACGCAACTGCGCCAGAGCCTGGAAAACAGCGGCGTGCACGTCTATAGCGGCGCCACCTACAAGCTGAACCTGGTCGATGAGCGCGAAACCCAGCGCAACATCAGCTACGCCAGTGCCGGCCGCGCCTCCGACATCGAGTTGGCCACCACCGTCAGCTTCGAAGTACAGGGCCGCGATAACTTGCCGCTGATGGGCGACAAGATCCAGGTCCAGAAAGTCGTGAGCCACGACGGCAACAACCTGGTGGGTTCGGACTCCGAGATCCTTCAGGCGCGCAAGGAAATGCGTCGTGACCTGGTTCAGCGCATGATGACTCGCCTGCAACTGCTCAACCCGGAAAAACTCGCCGAGTTGCAGCAAATCGCCGACAACAAGGCCAAGGCTGACGCCGATGCCCTGAAGGCGGCGCAAGAGTACGAAGACAACACGCCGAAACAGTCGCCTGTTGAAGTCCCTGTCGAGTAAGCCAAACGGGGCGCTCCTGGCGCCCCGTTCGCCCTGCCTATGAAACTTGCCCCCGCCCAACTCGCCAAACACCTGCAAGGTGGCCTCGCGCCTGTCTATATCGTCAGCGGCGATGATCCACTGCTGTGCCAGGAAGCGGCCGACGCCATTCGCTCGGCGGCGCGCCAGCAAGGTTTCGATGAGCGCCAGGTATTCAGTGCCGACGCCAGTTTCGACTGGGGAACATTGCTGCAAGCCGGCGCGAGCATGTCGTTGTTTGCCGAAAAACGTCTTTTGGAACTGCGCCTGCCTTCGGGCAAGCCGGGCGATAAAGGCGCGGCAGCGTTGATCGAGTATTGCTCGAGACCTGCTGAAGACACGGTGTTGCTGATCAGCCTGCCCAAGCTGGATGGCAGTGCGCAGAAAACCAAATGGGGCAAGGCCCTGGTGGAAGGCCCGCAGACCCAGTTCATTCAGATCTGGCCGGTGGACAGCAGCCAGCTGCCGCAGTGGATTCGCCAACGCCTGTCACAGTCGGGGCTGTCGGCCACGCAAGAGGCCGTCGAGCTGATCGCCGCCAGGGTCGAAGGCAACCTGCTTGCCGCCGCCCAGGAAATCGAAAAGCTCAAGCTGATGGCCGAAGAGGGGCAGATCACTGTCGAAACCGTGCAGGGCGCGGTGGCTGACAGTGCGCGCTTTGATGTATTCGGGCTGGTGGACGCGATCCTCAACGGCGAACCCGCTCACGCCCTGCGCATGCTCGAAGGGCTGCGTGGCGAGGGCGTGGAGCCGCCGGTGATTCTCTGGGCCCTGGCCCGGGAGCTGCGGGTACTGGCCAACATTGCCTTGCAGTACAGCCAGGGCATTCCGCTGGACAAATGCTTCAGCCAGGCCAGGCCGCCGGTGTGGGACAAGCGCAAGCCCCTGATGAGCAAGGCCCTGCAACGGCACTCGGCGCAACGCTGGGCGCAACTGCTGCTCGAAGCACAGCGCATCGACGCACAGATCAAGGGCCAGGCGGCCGGTTCGCCGTGGATGAGCCTGAGCCGTTTGTCGCTGTTGATGGCCGGCCAGCGCCTCACCCTGCCAGCCGAATAACCCTGCTTCCAAAAACACCCTGAATCCAATGTAGGAGCGAGCTTGCTCGCGAAAAACGTCAACGATAACGCGTATTTCCTGAATGAACGCGGCGCCTGTGAGTTTTTCGCGAGCAAGCTCGCTCCTACAGGGGTTGTCGCCGGGCTTTACAGCCGGGCCACTTCGGCAGATGATTTGCTCCGCTCCATTCCACACCCAAGCGAGAGAATCCATCATGAGCAAAAAGCCATCCAAGCATGGCCCGAACAAGGCCAAATCCATCATCGCCCAGCCACTGTTCCGCAGCCGTCAGGAACGCGCCGGCAAGGGCAAAGGCAGCTACCGCCGCGAAGCCTTCCAGTCTAACAGCTGGGAGGCTTCTTACTTTCTGGCTGCCTGAAGGCAAGCGCCCCTCTGGCATGATAAGGTCTGCACTTGATTTGTAACCCCCTGGACCTGTGCATGCCCTCTAGTCTTTCCCGTCGCTGGCACCTTCGCCAGTTGATTGCTGCCTCCAGCCTCATTCTGCTTGTCGCCTGCGCGGAAAAACCCACCGCCGCGGACGCTCAACCCCTGCCCCCGCTCAAGACCGCACCGGCCATCGCGCCTGCCGTCGTGGCGCCGTTGGCAGTGGATAACCTGGACATCCAACCGACCCAGACCTTCGCCGAATGGCAGGCCGGGTTCCGTGCACAGGCCCTGCAAGCCGGGATCAGCGCCGAAGTCTTCGATAACGCCTTCGCCGGCGTCAGCCCGGACATGGCCGTGATTCGCGCCGACCGCAGCCAGCCGGAGTTTTCCCGTCCGGTGTGGGAATACATCGATGGCGCGCTGTCGCCGCTGCGCGTGCGCAACGGCCAGGCGTTGCTGGTCAAGTACGCCGATATCCTGCAGCGCATCGAGGAGCGTTACGGCGTTGATCGCCAGGCACTGGTCTCGGTGTGGGGCATGGAAAGCAACTTCGGCCAGTTCCAGGGCAATAACTCGGTGATCCGCTCCCTCGCGACCCTGGCCTATGAAGGCCGCCGCCCGGCGTTTGCCCAGGCACAACTGCTGGCGGCGCTGCAGATCATCCAGCACGGCGATATCCCGGCCGACCAGATGAAAGGCTCCTGGGCCGGCGCGATGGGCCAGACCCAATTCATCCCCACCACCTACAACACCCACGCGGTGGATTTTGACGGTGACGGTCGCCGCGATATCTGGAACAGCCCGGGTGACGCCCTCGCCTCCACTGCCCATTACCTGCAAAGCTCCGGTTGGCAGAAAGGCCAGCCGTGGGGCGTTGAGGTGCAGCAATTGCCATCGGGCTTCGACTATTCCCTGGCCGATGGTGGCATTCGCAAGACCGTCGCCGAATGGCTGAAACTGGGTATCCAACTGCCGCCCGGCGCGAGCCTGCCGGCCAACGTCGAGCAACTGTCCGCCGCCCTGCTGCTGCCGGCCGGCTACCGTGGCCCGGCGTTCCTGGTGCTGGATAACTTCCGTGCGATCCTGAAATACAACAATTCGTCGTCCTATGCACTGGCTGTTGGCCTGCTGTCCGAGCGTTTTGGTGGCGGTGGGGTGATTCGCGGGAGCTGGCCAAAGGATGAGCTGCCCCTGAGCCGCTCGCAGCGTATCGACCTGCAGACGGCGCTCAGCGCCAAAGGTTATGACGCGGGCAACGCCGACGGGATCATCGGCGCCAACACGCGCAAGGCGATTCGGGCGGCGCAGCAAGCACTGGGCTGGCCGGCGGATGGGTATCCGACGGTGAAGTTGCTGGAGGCGCTGCTGGGCCAATAGATTGGCTTATGGCGACTGGTGCCATCGGGGGCAAGCCCCCTCCCACATTTTGAAATGCATTCCAGGTGTGGGAGGGGGCTTGCCCCCGATAGGGTCTGGCAGGCGACCCCTATTTACAGACTACGTCCTGCTCCAGCACCACCCGCTGCTGCCCCGCATCCAACCGCACCAACGCGCCCATCGGCAGCGTCAGGTTCGGATCGCAATGCCCACTGCGCCAGCCAGCCAGCACCGGAATGCACAGCGGTTCGAAGGTCTGTTTCAACAGCCGCTCCAGCGCCCCGTTATCCACACCCGACACATCCCCCACCAACACCCCCGCAACCTGGTCGAGTTTGCCCGCCAGGCGCAGGTGCGTCAGCAAGCGGTCGATGCGATAGAGCGGCTCGTTGACGTCCTCGATAAACAGGATGATGCCTTCAGCGTCAATTTCATAAGCGGTGCCCATCACCGCCGCGATCATCGACAAGTTACCGCCCAGCAAGCGCCCGCAGGCGATGCCTGGCTCGATCGTGGTCAAGGGGTAGGCCACCGGATGCGTGAGCACACTGCCGGCACCCAACTGGCCACGCAACAGGCTGAACAGCGATGACTCGGTAGGTGGTTGCTTGCCGCCGAGCAGGTCGGCATTGAGCATCGGCCCGTGGAAAGTGACGAAGCCGGCGTAGCGGTTGATCGCCAGGTGCAAGGCGGTGATGTCGCTGTAGCCGACGAAGGGCTTGGGGTTGGCGCGCAGCAGGTCGAAGTCCAGCGCGTCGAGCAGACGTGGCGTACCGTAGCCGCCGCGCAGGCAGAAGATGGCATCGATTTCGGGGTCGGCGAAGGCGGCGTGAAGGTCGCGCAGGCGCACTTGATCGCTGCCGGCCAGGTAGCCGTCGCGTTCATACACACCGGGGAAAATCCGCAGTTCATAGCCACGGGTGCGCATCCATTGCCCGGCTTTTTCGACGTCCAGCGCGGCTGGGCCGGCGGGGGCGATCAGGCCGATGGTGCCTTCGAGGCGCAATGCAGGTACGGCGGTAGTCATGCACAATTCTCCCTGATATGACGCATAACGAAATGTGGGAGGGGGCTTGCCCCCGATGGCGGCGTGACAGCCAATACTCAAGGGACTGACACACCGCAATCGGGGGCAAGCCCCCTCCCACATTGGATCTGCGGTGGCGGGCAGATCTCTATTAGCAACTCTTTATTACGAAACTCTTTATCAGGATACCAGGCTCGCCTTGACCAGCTTGGCCTGTTCATCGGCGTGGTACGAAGACCGTACCAGCGGGCCCGATGCGACGTTCTTGAAGCCCATCTTGTAACCTTCCTCGGCGAACCAGGCGAAGGTGTCCGGGTGCACGAAGCGCTGCACCGGCAAGTGGCTGCGGGACGGTTGCAGGTATTGGCCCAGGGTCAGCATGTCGATGTCATGCTCACGCATGCGCTTCATGACTTCGATGACTTCTTCGTCGGTTTCGCCCAGGCCCAGCATAAGGCCGGACTTGGTCGGGATGTGCGGCATCATTTGCTTGAATTTCTGCAGCAGGGTCAGCGACCACTGGTAATCCGACCCCGGACGCGCGGCCTTGTACAGGCGCGGCACGGTTTCCAGGTTGTGGTTGAACACATCCGGCGGCTCGGCGGCGGTGATTTCCAGCGCCACGTCCATGCGCCCACGGTAGTCGGGCACCAGGGTTTCGAGCATTACGTTGGGGGACAGTTTGCGGATTTCACGAATGCAGTCGGCAAAGTGCTGGGCACCGCCGTCACGCAAGTCGTCACGGTCGACCGAGGTGATCACTACGTATTTGAGTTTCAGGTCGGCGATGGCAATGGCCAGGCTTTGCGGCTCGTTGACGTCCAGCGGCTTCGGCCGGCCGTGGCCCACGTCGCAGAACGGGCAACGACGGGTGCAGATGTCGCCCATGATCATGAAGGTGGCGGTGCCGCCGGAGAAGCACTCACCCAGGTTCGGGCAGGACGCTTCTTCGCACACGCTGTGCAGCTTGTGTTTGCGCAGCAGCGCCTTGATACGGTCGACTTCCGGCGAGACCGGGATACGCACGCGAATCCAGTCAGGCTTTTTCGGCAGTTCGGTGGTCGGAATGATCTTCACCGGGATGCGTGCAACCTTCTCGGCGCCGCGCAGCTTGACGCCGGCTTCCACCTTGGCACGTGGGGCCGGGGCTGGACGCTCGGTGATGTCCAGCGTCGGGATCATGGTTTGCACAACATCAGTAGTCATATCAATCGATTCCGCCCGTCAGGGTCGTCTGCTCAGCATAGTCGAGGTGTTTGACGAGCTGCGCGCGCAGCCGGGCACTTACCTCGGCAAATTCTATGGGTGTTGCATGGTCGCTCAACTGGGTCATCGCAAGACCCGCATAACCGCACGGGTTGATCCGCTGGAACGGGGCCAGGTCCATGTCCACATTCAGGGCCAGGCCATGAAAGGAACAACCGTGCCGAATGCGCAGCCCGAGGGAAGCGATTTTCGCGCCCTCCACATACACACCCGGTGCATCGGGCTTGGCCGCGGCGGTCACGCCGTAACTGGCCAGCAGCTCGATCAGGCAAGCCTCCATGCGGCTGACCAGATCACGCACGCCAAAGCCCAGCTTGCGCACATCCAGCAACAGATACGCGACCAGTTGGCCAGGCCCATGGTAAGTCACTTGCCCCCCTCGGTCGACCTGCACCACCGCAATATCACCCGGCAGCAGCAGATGCTCGGCCTTGCCGGCCTGGCCCTGGGTGAATACCGGCGGGTGCTCGACCAGCCAGACTTCATCCGGTGCCGAGGTGCCGCGCTCGTTGGTGAAGCGCTGCATGGCATGCCAGACGGGCTCGTAGTCCATCCGGCCGAGCTCGCGAAAGCCCAGGACGTGCGACATCACAGCACCATGTGCACGAAGCCGGTGGCCCGCAGTTCGCTGTTGATGTTGTAGAGCTGGTCCTGATCCGTCGCAACGATGTGCAACTGGATCGTCGTGTATTTACCCGTGGAGCTGGAACGCTCGTCCACGCGGTTGTCGTTGATGGTCGCGTGTTTGCGCACAATCTCGAGAATCGTGTCTTTGCGACCTACGCCGGTATCGCTGATCACCTTGATGGGGTAATCCGTCACCGGGAATTCGATCTTTGGCGCCTTTACTTCTTTATCGGTCATGGCAGAACGGCCTCGTAAGCGGTAAGCCGTGGCGACGGCAAAGCCCCGCGTCGGATCAACGCGGGGCTTTGCAGGTGCACACAATCAGTTGAACAAGCCGTAGAAGAATAGACGGATGCTATCCCACACGCGGCGGAAGATACCACCTTCGTCGACGGCGTCCAGTGCGATCAGGTCGGCGCTGTGCACCACCTTGTCTTCGAGCTTGACTTCAACCTTGCCGATCACATCACCCTTGGCGATTGGCGCAACCAGTTGCGGGTTCAGGGTCATGCTGGCGGCGAGCTTTTTCAGCTGGCCTTTAGGCATGGTCAGGGTCAGGTCATCGGCCAGGCCGGCCTTGACCTGGGAGGTCGCGCCCTTCCAGACCGGCGCGGTCGCAAGCTCGGTGCCCTTCTGGTAGAAGGTCTGGGTTTCGAAGAAGCGGAAGCCGTAGGTCAGCAGCTTTTGCGTCTCGGCCGCACGGGCCTGCTCGCTGTTGGTGCCGAAGACCACGGCGATCAGGCGCTGGCCATCACGTACGGCGGACGACACCATGCAGTAGCCGGCTTCGTCGGTGTGGCCGGTTTTCAGGCCGTCGACGGTCTTGTCGCGCCACAGCAACAGGTTGCGGTTAGGCTGCTTGATGTTGTTCCAGAAGAATTCCTTCTGGGAGTAGATGGCGTAGTGCACCGGGTCGACACGGATGATCGCGCGGGCCAGGATCGCCATGTCGTGAGCCGACGAATAATGCTCCGGGTTCGGCAGGCCGGTCGGGTTCATGAAGTGGCTGTTGGTCATGCCCAGGTCGCCGGCCGTCTTGTTCATCATGTCGGCGAACGCATCTTCGCTGCCGGCGATGTGTTCGGCCAGGGCCACGCTGGCGTCGTTACCGGACTGGATGATGATGCCGTGCAGCAGGTCGCTGACCGTGACTTGCGAGCCGACTTTGATGAACATCCGCGAACCACCGGTACGCCAGGCGTTTTCGCTGACGGTTACCGGATCGTTCTCGCCGATCTGGCCGCGACGGATTTCCAGGGTCGCGATGTAGGCGGTCATCAGTTTGGTCAGGCTGGCAGGCGGCAGGCGCACGTCACCACCGCTTTCGACCAGCACGTTGCCACTGGCGGCATCCATGAGGACCCAGGCCTTGGCGGCCAGTTGCGGGGAAGCCGGCACCATCTCAACCGCCCAGGCGGCCGGGGTGATGATCAGCGAGATAAGCAGGCACGTACGTTTGGCTAAGGTGGTGATGTTCATCCGTCTCTCGAAATTGCTTATGGAAACTTGCCCTCGCGGGCAAAACTATTCAGACAGCCCGCTTCCAGACTGTCACGTGTTCGGTTGCCCGCTCACCCCTTGCCCCTGGGTTTTATTGTTCAACGAGCCAACAACCAGGGCCCGGGCACGCGCACGCACCTGGACCGTCAATCCTGTATTGCCTTATTCCGCAGTCACTACGCTGGGCTGCCCCAGGTTAGCCAGGCGTACGCTGTTCTGCACTTGCGCAACCTCGCTCGGCGAGCCGATCGGCCCCATACGCACTCGGTGCAGGGTCTGCTGGTTACGCACGATGGAGCTGATGAACACTGGCGCGCTGACCATGCCGCTGAGCTTGGACCTTAACAGTTCTGCCGCATCCGGGTTGGCGAAAGCGCCCACCTGCAGGTACTGCCCGCCCACCTTGGAGGCGCCGGGCGCCGCATGGGGCACGACCACCGTATCCGGAGCATGCTGCGCCGGCGGCGGTGTCCATTGTTCGATCTTGCCGGTCGACGCCGTCACTTGCGGTTGTGGGGTTTGCGGCTCGTTGAGCATCAACGGCGCCGGCTTGCCACGCTGGGCCCAGTACTGCGCCGGGTCGATGCCTTCGACTTTCACCCGCGCGGTACCGATTTCGGCGTAACCGAGTTTCTTCGCAGCAGCATAGGAGAGGTCGATGATCCGGTCCGAATAGAACGGCCCACGGTCGTTGACCCGCAGAATCACGGTGCGGTTGTTGTCCAGGTTGGTCACGCGCACGTAGCTGGGCAGCGGCAGGGTCTTGTGCGCCGCACTCATGCCGTACAGGTCATACACTTCGCCGTTGGCGGTGTTCTGGCCGTGGAACTTGGTGCCGTACCAGGACGCCGTGCCCGACTGCACGTAGGTCTTGGATTCCTGCAGCGGGAAGTAATTCTTGCCCAGCACGGTATAGGGGTTGGCCTTGTAGGGGCCGGAGTGCAGGGTTGGCGTGGCATCCGGGATCTTGGACACATCCACGTCCCACCACGGCGCGCCGTCCTTGTGCGCACGGTTGATGTCCAGGCCCGGCTGGGCGCGAACCACCGCACCGCCGGCCTTCTTGGCCGGCGCTCGATTCGGTGTCGTGGAGCAACTGGCGATCAGCAGGGACAACGCGGCGAACGCCACCAGCTTGAGCGGTTTTTTGAACGGCGATACCCGCATTACTTGTTGCCCCGTGCTTGAACCAGCTCGTCTGACAGCTGATGCACGGCCATGGCGTACATCACACTGCGGTTATAACGCGTGATTGCGTAGAAATTCTTCAGGCCCATCCAGTATTCCGGGCCATTTTCACCTTCAAGGCGGAACGCCGTCACCGGCATATCATCGCGTGGCGCATTCTGACTCGACCAGCCCAGCGCTCGCAACTCCCCGACGGTCTTCACCGGGTCGATTCCCTGGGTCAGGCCTTCATCGGCACGCTCGCCCGTCACATCGGCGCGCACAACCACCGGTTCTCCGCCGACCCAGCCGTGGCGCTTGAAGTAGCTGGCCACGCTGCCGATGGCATCGTCGGGGTTGCTCCAGATATTGATATGCCCGTCGCCGTCGAAATCCACCGCGTAGGCGCGAAAGCTGCTCGGCATGAACTGCGGCAAGCCCATCGCCCCGGCGTACGAGCCCTTGAGGGTCATCGGGTCGACCTGTTCTTCGCGGGCCAGCAACAGGAATTCGCGCAGCTCCTTGCGGAAGAACTCGGCACGCGGCGGGTAATCGAAGCCCAGGGTCGACAACGCGTCGATCACCCGGTAACTGCCGGTGTTGCGCCCGTAAAAGGTTTCAATGCCGATGATCGCGACGATGACCTGGGCCGGCACGCCATATTCCTGCTCGGCGCGCGCCAGTACCGCCTCGTGCTGGCGCCAGAAGTCCACGCCCCGGGCCACACGGGCGTCGGTGAGGAACATCGGACGATATTCCTTCCACTGCTTGACCCGCTCGGCGGGGCGCGAGATGGCGTCGAGGATCGCCTGCTTTTTGCGCGCTTCGCGGAACACGCCCATCAGCTGTTCACCGGCGAAACCGTAGTCGCGGGTCATCTCACCGACGAATTCGGCGACCTGGGGTGAGCCATCGTAGTCACCGGCCTGCACCTCCTGCGTTGCGCCCAGCAGCCCGATCAGGCCCATCCAGGACGCATGCCGAGTGGCCCAGCCGCGCATTACTTGCATTGACATCTTCACCTTATTCAAACCTGAGCGATCCATTTGCGATGCGTATGAATCGACATCAAAACCCCAAACGCTGACAGCAATGTCACCAGCGAAGTTCCGCCGTAGCTAATGAATGGCAACGGCACCCCAACCACCGGCAACAGGCCACTGACCATACCGATGTTGACGAAAACGTAAACAAAAAACGTCATGGTCAGACTGCCGGCCAGCAACTTGCCGAACAGCGTCTGCGCCTGCGCGGTAATCACCAGCCCGCGCCCGATCAACAGCAAATAGATCAGCAGTAGCGCGCAGATGCCTACCAGGCCGAACTCTTCGCCCATCACCGCGATAATGAAGTCGGTGTGGCTTTCGGGCAAAAAGTCCAGGTGCGATTGGGTCCCCAGCAGCCAGCCCTTGCCGAACACGCCGCCGGAACCGATGGCGGCCTTTGACTGGATGATGTTCCAGCCGGTACCCAGCGGGTCGCTTTCGGGGTCGAGGAACGTCAGGATCCGCTGCTTCTGGTAGTCGTGCATAAAGAAGAACCACATGGCCACCGCCACCGGCACGGCAGCGGCCAGCACGCTGAGAATCCAGCGCCAGCGCAGGCCGCCCATGAACAGTACGAACGCGCCCCCCGCCAGGATCAGCAACGAGGTGCCGAGGTCCGGCTGGCGCACGATCAGAATGAACGGCACGCCGATCAGGATCAGGCTGATCCCCACATGCTTGAGCTGGGGCGGCAAGGTGCGCTTGGACAGGTACCAGGCGATGGTGGCCGGCATCAGGATCTTCATGAATTCCGACGGCTGGAAGCGAATCACCCCCGGGATGTTGATCCAGCGGGTCGCGCCCATGGCGTTGTGCCCCATCACGTCCACCACCACCAGCAGCAACACCCCGGCGACATAGCCCAGCGGCACCCAGCGCGCCATGAACCGCGGCTCGAGCTGGGCGATCACCACCATCGACAACAGGCCCAGGCCGAACGACGACGCTTGCTTGATCAGCAGGTCCCAGTTCTTGCCGCTGGCCGAATACAGCACAAACAGGCTGCCGGCCGCCAGTATCAGCAGCAGCACCAGCAACGGGCCGTCAATGTGCATGCGTTGCAGCAACGTCGCACGGCGACGCATCACATCCTCACTGGAGAGGATGCGGTCAAAATTACTCTTCACGGGCCGTAACCTCGGGGCTGGAAGGGGGGCCGCCATATTCGGGCTTGAGCTTGCCGTCGGGGGCCAGCAGCCAGGCGTCCATGATCTGGCGCACCACAGGCGCAGCCACACCGGAACCGGACTCGCCGTTCTCCACCATCACCGCCACCACGATTTTCGGGTCATCGGCAGGGGCAAAGCCGACAAACAAGGCGTGGTCGCGGTGGCGCTCCTGCACCTTGGAGCGGTCATATTTTTCACCCTGCTTGATCGCGACTACCTGGGCGGTACCGCTCTTGCCGGCGATGCGGTATTGCGCGCCGAGCGCCGCCTTGCGTGCGGTGCCGCGAGCGCCGTGCATCACCTGCTGCATGCCATGATTGACCTTGGCCCAGTCGGAAGGGTCGCGCAGCACGATGTCGGGGATCGGGTTCTCATCCACCGGTTTCTCGCCCTCGATGGTCCTGGCCAGGTGCGGCCGGTTCCACACGCCCTTGTTCGCCACCAGCGCAGTTGCCTGGGCCAGTTGCAGCGGGGTGGCCTGCATGTAGCCCTGGCCGATGCCGAGGATCAGGGTTTCGCCGGGGAACCACGCCTGGCGACGCGTCGCCCGCTTCCATTCGCGCGAGGGCATCAGGCCGGGAGACTCTTCGAACATGTCCAGGGAGACCTTCTGGCCGAGGCCGAACTTGCCCATGTAGGCCGCCAGGCGATCAATCCCCAGCTTGTGGGCCAGGTCATAAAAATAGGTGTCGTTGGAACGCATGATGGCGGTGTCCAGGTCGACATAGCCGTCACCGGAGCGGTTCCAGTTACGGTATTTGTGATCGTAGTTGGGCAGCATGTAATAGCCGGGGTCATAGACCCGGCTCGAGGCGGTGACCACCCCCGAATCCAGACCGGCAATCGCCACCGCCGGCTTGATGGTCGACCCCGGCGGATACAGGCCGCGCAGCACCCGGTTGAACAGCGGCCGGTCGATGGAGTCGCGCAATTCGGCGTAGGCCTTGAAGCTGATGCCGGTCACGAACAGGTTGGGGTCGAAACTCGGCTGGCTGACCATGGCCAGGACTTCGCCGGTCTTCGGGTCCAGCGCCACCACCGCACCGCGACGACCGCCCAGCGCCATTTCGGCGGCTTCCTGCAACTTGATGTCCAGGCTCAGCACGATGTCCTTGCCCGGCAAGGGGTCGGTGCGCTTGAGTACGCGCAGCACGCGGCCACGGGCGTTGGTCTCGACTTCTTCGTAACCCACCTGACCGTGCAGTTCGGGCTCGTAGAAACGCTCGATGCCGGTTTTGCCGATGTGATGGGTGCCGCTGTAATTGACCGGATCGAGGCTTTTGAGCTCTTTCTCGTTGATGCGCCCCATATAGCCGACCGAGTGGGCAAAGTGCGGCCCCTGCGGGTAATGCCGCACCAACTGCGCCACCACTTCCACGCCCGGCAGGCGGAACTGGTTCACCGCGATCCGCGCGATCTGTTCTTCGTTCAACTCGAACAGAATCGGCACCGGCTCGAAAGGCCGGCGTCCCTGCTTCATGCGTTTCTCGAAAATGACCCGGTCTTCCGGCGTCAGCTGCAGCACTTCAACAATCACATCGAGCACCTGCTGCCAGTCGCCGGAACGCTCGCGGGTCATGCTCAGGCTGAAACTGGGCCGGTTATCCGCCACTACCACGCCATTGCGGTCGAAAATCAGCCCACGGGTCGGCGGGATCGGCTGCACATGCACCCGATTGTTTTCCGACAAGGTGGAGTGATACTCGTACTGGATCACCTGCAGGTAATACAGACGGGCGATCAGCACACCAATCAATGCCACCACCATGATCGCGCCAAACACCACGCGCGCGCGTACAAGACGTGCGTCCTTCTCGTGGTCCTTGATGCGGATCGGCTGGGTCATCGGCTATGGCGCAGATTATTTGTGATAAGGGTGCCCGGACAGAACTGTCCAGGCGCGATACAGCTGTTCACCGATCAGAATCCTTACCAACGGGTGCGGCAGCGTGAGCGCCGACAGCGACCAGCGCTGATCGGCCCGCGCACAGACTTCCGGCGCCAGCCCTTCGGGGCCGCCGACCATGAAGTTGACGGTGCGCGAGTCCAGGCGCCAGCGGTCCAGTTCCACCGCCAACTGCTCGGTGCTCCAGGGCTTGCCGTGCACTTCGAGGGTGACGATGCGCTCGTTGGGGCCGACCTTGGCCAACATGGCTTCGCCTTCCTGACGGATAAAGCGCGCCACGTCGGCGTTCTTGCCCCGGGTATTGAGCGGTATTCCCACCAGTTCAAGCGACAGCTCGGCAGGCAGACGCTTGGCGTACTCGTGCCAGCCCTCTTCCACCCACTTGGGCATGCGTGAACCGACAGCGATCAGACGCAGGCGCACAGCCGTTCCTTATTCCTGGTCTTTGTTGAGCTTGTCGAAGTGCGCGTGGCCCACTTCCGGGCTGTGGTGCTTGCCATCCGCCGCACGGCTCTGCTCGGCGCCTTTCCACAGACGCTCCAGGTCGTAGAACTGGCGGGCGTTGCTGGTCATCATGTGAACGATCACGTCGTCCATGTCCAGCAGTACCCAGTCGCTGTCGCCCTTGCCTTCTTCACCCAGCGGCTTTACGCCCTGGGCTTTGACGGCTTCACGAACCTTGTCCAGCATCGCGCCGATCTGGCGGTTGGAGGTACCGGTGGCGATGATCATGAAGTCGGTGATGCTCTGCTTGTCGCGTACGTCCAGCACCTGGATGTCCTGGGCTTTGACGTCTTCCAGGGCCGCCACGGCGACTTTTACCAGCTCTTCACCGGCCAGTTCCGGGCCAACGTGGGCTTCTACCGGCAGCGGTGCGCTTTTGAAGGTGCCTTTGCGCTTAACTTTGCTTACGTCTTTGTTCGTCATATAAAACTCGTTTTGCTCGTATGTTCGGGCGCTCGCTGCACGATTTTTCGTGCATTCAAGCGCGCCTTTTCAGTTCGACGCACGGTAAAGCCCGTGCGCATCGATGTAGGCCAGGACCGCGTCAGGCACCAGGAAACGTACCGACTTACCGCTGGCCAGCAGTTGACGGATCTGGGTGGCGGACACCGCAAGCGGGGTCTGCCAGACGAATGCAATATTCCCGTTCGGCCCGGTCAGGGCCAAGGGGTCACTTACCGACCGCGCGGCCAGCAGGTTGCGCAAGGCATCCGGCGGTTCGCTGTCGGCATCCGGGCGTTGCAGAACCAGGATGTGGCAATGCTGGAGGAGTTCCTCCCAGCGGTGCCAAGAGGGCAGGCCGCAAAATGCGTCCCAGCCCAAAAGCAGAAACACCTGGTCATCGGCGGCCAACTCGGCGCGCATCAGTTCCAGGGTGTCGACAGTGTAGGACGGTTTATCGCGCTTGAGCTCGCGATCGTCCATCACCAGCGGTGCTATGCCCTCCACCGCAACGCGCACCATTTCCAGGCGCTGCTGCGCGGACACCTGCGGCGTATCGCGGTGAGGCGGCCGGAAATTGGGCATCAGGCGCACCTCGTCCAACGCCAGGGCATCCGCGACTTCCAGGGCACTGCGCAAATGGCCGATGTGCACGGGGTCGAAAGTACCGCCGAGCAGCCCGATGCGTTTAGCCATCAAGTGCGCACATGACCGTCGCCGAACACCACGTACTTCTCGCTGGTCAGGCCTTCCAGGCCGACCGGGCCGCGTGCGTGGAGCTTGTCGGTGGAAATGCCGATTTCCGCCCCCAGGCCGTACTCGAAACCATCGGCAAAGCGCGTCGAGGCATTGATCATCACCGAAGCGGAATCCACTTCAGTGAGGAAACGCCGGGCATCGCTGAAATGCTCGGAGACGATGGCGTCGGTGTGCTTGGAGCCGTAGGTGTTGATGTGTTCGATGGCCTGGTCCAGGTCGTCGACAATGCGGATCGACAGGATCGGCGCGGTGTATTCGGTGTACCAGTCCTGCTCGGTGGCCTCGATCACGTCCGCGCCCAGCAGCGCACGGGTACGCTCGCAACCGCGCAATTCCACAGCCTTGTCGCGGTAGATGGCCGCCAGCGGCGGCAGCACGCGCTCGGCAATGCCGGCGTGCACCAACAGGGTTTCCATGGTGTTGCACGGCGCGTAGCGATGGGTCTTGGCGTTGTCGGCGATGCGGATCGCCTTGTCGAGGTCGGCGGCGATGTCGATGTATACGTGGCACACGCCGTCCAGGTGCTTGATCACCGGCACCTTGGCATCGCGGCTGACGCGCTCGATCAGGCCCTTGCCACCGCGTGGCACGATCACGTCGACGAATTCCGGCATGGTGATCAGCGCGCCAACGGCGGCGCGGTCGGTGGTTTCCACCACTTGCACCACTTCGGCGGGCAACTCGGCCACGGCCAGGCCTTGCTGGATGCAGGCCGCGATGGCGCGGTTGGAATGGATCGCCTCGGAACCGCCACGCAGGATGGTGGCGTTGCCTGACTTCAGGCACAGGCTCGCGGCGTCGATGGTCACGTTCGGACGCGACTCGTAGATGATGCCGATCACGCCCAGGGGCACGCGCATCTTGCCGACCTGGATGCCGGACGGCAGGTAACGCATATCGCGAATTTCACCGATGGGGTCAGGCAACTTGGCCACCTGACGCAAGCCTTCGATCATGTCGTCGATACGCGCCGGGGTCAGTGCCAGGCGGTCCAGCAGGGCCGGCTCCAGGCCATTGGCGCGGCCGTTGGCCAGGTCCTGTTCGTTGGCGGCGGCCAACTCGGAGCGCGCAGCATCCAGAGCATCGGCGGCGGCCAGCAGGGCACGGTTCTTCTGCGCGGTGCTCGCACGGGCGATCAACCGCGAGGCCTGACGGGCAGCGCGACCCAGGCGGGTCATGTAGTCAAGAACGGACTCAGTCATGGGTCAGGAAGTCTTGGCAAAGAGGAAAGCGGCAGATTATAGCTGTGACGCCGCCTGACTGACAGCGGTGAGGGGCGGATGGTCGAAATGAACTGTAAAAACCTGGGGTTCAGCGGTAATTAAGGTGAGAGTTGTTATGATTCCGTCACATTTAGCCGTAATAACCCTGAACGTTATGTCCACCATCACGCCCGAACGCCCCGCCAGCGCCCTCCCCGACAGCTTCTTCGACCGCGACGCCCAGCTGCTCGCGCAAGAATTGCTCGGCAAAGTCATTCGTCATCGTGTCGGCCAAATCTGGCTTTCAGCGCGGATTATTGAAACCGAAGCCTATTACGTGGCCGAAAAAGGCAGTCACGCCTCACTCGGTTACACAGAAAAACGTAAGGCTTTGTTTCTGGATGGTGGGCATATCTACATGTACTACGCCCGTGGCGGTGATTCGCTGAACTTCAGCGCCCATGGCCCGGGCAATGCCGTGCTGATCAAATCGGCCTATCCCTGGGTCGATGAGAGGTCCGGGCCGGCGAGCCTGGCGCACATGCTGTTGAACAACCCCAACCCCGACGGCAGCCCGCGTCCTTCGCAGAAACTCTGTGCGGGCCAGACGCTGCTGTGCAAGGCGCTCGGCCTGAAAGTACCGATGTGGGATGCCAAGCGCTTCGATCAGGAACGGTTGTATGTCGAGGACGTGGGCCAGGTGCCCACGCAGATTATCCAGACCACACGGCTGGGCATTCCCAGTGGGCGCGATGAGCACTTGATGTACCGCTTCGTCGATGCTGGCTATGCGCCTTATTGCACACGGAACCCGCTGCGGCGCGGGCAGGTCGAAGGCCGCGATTATTTTTTGATTGGATGATGCTTGCAGCACAGCGGCTCCCACCGTTGATCATCAGCGTTTGAGCATATGCATTACAGAGATGGAGTGGATTGTATGGGCCAATGGCTCGATAGCATCACCGGCTGGCTGACCCTTAACCCACAATGGCTGGCAGTGGCGGTGTTTATCGTCGCGTGCGTGGAATGCCTGGCCATCGCCGGGCTGATCGTGCCGGGCACGGTGCTGCTGTTTGCGATTGCCGCGCTGGCCGGCAGCGGCGCGTTGTCGTTGAGTGAGACCCTGTTGCTGGGCTTCCTCGGCGGCTTACTGGGCGACGGGGTGTCCTACTACCTGGGCCGGCATTTCCACCAGAACATCCGGCGCCTGCCCGGCCTGCGCCATCATCCCGAGTGGATGAACGGTGCGGAAACCTACTTCCATAAGTACGGCATCGCCAGCCTGCTGGTAGGGCGTTTCATTGGCCCGTTGCGGCCCATGCTGCCGATGGTCGCCGGCATGTGCGACATGCCGTTCCCGCGCTTCGCGATCGTCAGCGTTATCGCGGCGGCAGGCTGGTCAGTGGCGTATCTGTTGCCGGGCTGGGCTGCCGGTGCGGCGTTCCGCTTGCCCCTGCCCGAAGGTTTCTGGCCGGAAGCGGCGATTGTCGCGGCCTGCCTGGCGGCACTGCTGGGGCTGAGCTTGAACAGCAGCCTGCGCGGCCATCGTCGCGCCACCCTGTGGATCGGCTGCGCCAGCCTGACGTTGCTGGTCGCACTGTTTATCGGCTACCCGCATCTCAACGATTTCGACCACGGCCTGAGCGCACTGGTGCAGGAACATCGCAGCCCGTGGCTCGACGAGGTGATGGTACGGATCACCCAGCTGGGCGAATTCAAGAAAATGTTCGTCGCCAGCGCGGTGTTTACCGGCCTGTTGTTGCTGGCGCGACAGTGGCGTCATGCCATCTTCGTCGGCGCCACGCTGGCGGGCGCCGCCGTGATCAATACTGGCACCAAGCTCTTCTTCGCCCGTGGCCGCCCGGAAATCCTCACCGACCCGCTCACCAGTTTCAGCATGCCCAGCGGCCATGCCTCCGGCGCGTTTGCGTTCTTCCTGGCCCTGGCGGTACTGGCCGGCCGAGGCCAACCCACGCGACTGCGCCTGACCTGGCTGCTGCTGGGCTGCATACCTGCGGCGTTCATAGCGTTGTCGCGGGTGTACCTGGGCGCTCACTGGCCCACGGATATCCTGGCCGGCACGCTCCTGGCGATGAGCGTGTGCGCATTGAGCCTCACCCTCATTCAATACCGCAGCCCGTTGCCGCCGATGACGCAAAAAGCCTGGTGGCTGGTATTGCCGGTGATCGTGGCGGTGCTCGGCTTTATCGCGTTTACCGGCACGTCCCACGCGTTGCTCAGGTACGCCTACTGACCCTTGGCCGGGCCGATCCAGTCCACCGACGCGCTGCGCCGTTCAACACAGCGCTCGCGTCGCTCCAACAGCATTTCATCGGCAAGGTCGGCGGCGCGCTCGGCGATGTATTGCGCGCCGCGCGCGGGATCGTGCTGGAGTAACTGGGTGGTGACGCTGACGAAATACGCGTCCCAGGCCACTTGTTCCGAGGGTGTCAGCTGAATCATGGTGATCTCCGATCATTGGGGTGTGATCGGAAAATAGTGCAGTCCACGTCCCTGAAAACGACGAAACAAAGTCTGATACCCGCGTCAGAGCATTCCGAATCTCAGGGGAACAATTCACCCTGCAATTCATCCAGCAACATCTGGATCGCATCCAGCCGCTGTTGCGGATCGTCGAGTTGCAGCAGGTCGACTTTATCCGCCTCGGTGAACGGCAGCAGATACGCCAGCTGATGACTCAGGGCCTGCTGACCCTCGGCATGGGCGTCCATATCCAGCGACGCGACCATCGGGTGCTCGGCCAACGCCTGCAGCAGCGCCAGCAGGTCGGCGTCCTCTTCTTCCAGCGGCTGGTCCGGCAGTTCCTCCAGCCATTGCACCTGGGCCACCAGCAACTGGTCCTTCTGGACCTCGGCATCGCGCACGCGAAAACGCCGCCCGCCCTCGACGCGAATCCCCAGCAGGCCATTGTCCTGTTGTTTAAAGTCGCGGATCAGCGCTTCACAGCCGATCAGCGCATAGCCATCCGGGGCCAGGCCGACTTCCTTGCCATCGAGGATGCACACCACACCGAAGCTTTCGCCCTTTTTCATGCAGCGACTGATCATGTCCAAGTAACGCGCCTCGAACAGTTGCAAATCGAGGGTGCACCCAGGGAACAGCACGGTGTTGAGGGGAAACAGCGCCAGACTCATAAAGGCTTCCTTAAACCCGGTTTAAACGATCACGGACACGGCCAGCGGCAGGAACACTGCCGTGGCCACGCCCATCAAACTCATGGCCAGCGCCGCAAAGGCGCCGCATTCTTCGCTTTCCTGCAGAGCCACCGAGGTGCCGACCGCGTGGGCGGTCATGCCCAGGGCCATGCCGCGCGCCTCGGGGCTGTAGACACCCAGGCGCGACAGGAACGCCGGGCCGATCATCGCGCCGGCCACCCCGGTGATCAGCACGAACACCGCAGCCAATGCCGCCACCCCGCCGATCTGCTCGGCCACCAACATCGCAATCGGCGACGTCACCGACTTGGGCGCCATGGTCATCAGCACCCTGTGCTCGGCACCGAACCACCAGCCCAACCACACGCACAGGCCGGTGGCCAACACGCCGCCTATCACCAGCGTAGTAAAAATCGGCCAGAACAATTGGCGAATCCGTCGCAGGTTCAAATAAAGCGGCACCGCCAGGGCCACCGTCGCCGGCCCCAGCAGAATGCCCATGATCTCGGTGCTCTTGCGGTATTCGGTGTAGTCCAGGCCGCAGATCAGCAACACGCCAATCACCAGCAACATGGAGACCAGCACCGGCTGCAGGAAGATCCAGCGGGTTTTCTCGAAAGCCGCCAACACCAGTTGATAAGCGCCCAGGGTAATGCCGATGCCGAACAAGGGGTGATGAATGACGGCCGTCCAGGCGCCCTGCCAGTCGAACATCATTGTTCCTTCTCCTTGCGCCGGACCAACCGTTCCATCAGCACGCCGACAACCGCCATCGCGATGACCAGCGACAGCAGCAGCGCGCCGACGATAGCCCAGAAGTCGGCAACGATGTCCCTGGCATACACCATCACGCCCACGGCCGGCGGCACCAGCAGCAACGGCAAATAGCGCAGCAGGCTGCCGGCCGCCAGGCTCAGCGGCTCGCTGACTTCGCCGCGCCAGATCAGGAAGCCGAGCATCAGCAGCAGGCCGATGATCGGCCCCGGCAATACCGGCAACAGCAGATGGTTGAGCGCAGTGCCGATCAATTGAAACAGCACCAGCCAGGTCAGGCCACGTAACAACATCCTCTCTGCCCCCTCAAAGTTCGTGCGCATTATAAGCACGCCCGCCCTATGCTCCGGCATTCGCCAAAAGCATGTTGGGTTGACCGCGTCGATTGCCCATGATGATCTACATTGGTTCTCTGTATCCCATAAAAAACCCCTCGTCAGCGGGGATAAAAATGATGAACCCAGGAGAAACGCAATGCCCTATGTACCCGTAGCGCAGCTCAACGATTATGTCGGCAAGGAACTGGGACGTTCCGAATGGCTCACCATCGACCAGGCGCGCATCAACCTGTTCGCAGAGGCCACCGGCGATCATCAGTTTATCCACGTCGACCCGGCCAAGGCCGCGCAAACCCCGTTCGGCAGCACCATCGCCCATGGGTTCCTGTCGCTGTCGCTGATGCCCAAGCTGATGGAGGACATCCTGATCATGCCCGAGGGCCTGAAGATGGCCATCAACTACGGCCTGGACAGTGTGCGCTTCATACAGCCGGTGAAGGTCGACTCCAGGGTTCGCCTGAATGTCACCCTCACCGACGTCCATGAGAAAAAACCTGGCCAATGGCTATTTAAGGCCACCGCCACCCTGGAAATCGAAGGTCAGGAAAAACCGGCTTACATCGCTGAGTCATTGTCACTCTGCTTCGTGTAGGACGTTGCCTGTGGCGAGGCAACAAACCTTGCCACAGTGTATGTAAATTTATGTATGAAACGCGCAGCTGCGGCATACTCGGCGCTCAATTATCCGGATGCCGCTATGCGCCCACTCGCTCCCCTTGCCCTTGCCCTGTTGCTCACCGCTTGCGGAGATGGCGAATCGCTGTTGCCGCCCGATGCGCGCCTGCCCGATGGCGGCCGCTACCGGGGCGATGTGGTCGACGGCTTGCTGCAAGGCCAGGGGCGCGTCGACTACCCCAACGGCAGTTGGTACGCCGGCGAGTTCCATAAAGGCCAGTGGCATGGTCAGGGCGAATGGCATGGCAGCAACGGCGAAGTCTACAAAGGTCAATTCAAGCAAGGCCTGTTCGATGGCCAGGGCAGCCTGACCACGGCGGGCAGCAGTTACGTGGGCGGGTTCAAGAACGGTCGACGCAACGGCGAAGGCACCCTCAAAGAGGGGCAGATGACCTATCGCGGCGAATTCAAGGACGACCAGTATTCCGGCCTCGGGCGCCTGGAGCTGGCCGACGGCAGCCAATACCAGGGCCAATTCGCCCACGGCAAACCCAATGGCGAAGGCCAGCGCAACGACGACAGCGGCAATCAGTTCAGCGGCCACTTCGTCGATGGCCAGCTGGAAGGCAACGGCACGTTCAACAGCGCGGATGGCGATATCTACGTCGGCCAGTTCCAACAGAACCAGCTCAACGGCAAGGGACGCTATGAAAACGCCGACGGCGACGTCTGGATCGGCCAGTTCAAGGAAGGCGCCCTGAGCGGCAAAGGCGAACTGATCGGCGTCGATGGCAGCCATTACGTCGGCCAGTTCAGCGACTGGCGCTTCAGCGGCGAAGGTCGCTTGAACCTTACCGATGGCAGCTTCTATATCGGCGGCTTTGACAGCGACAGCTACCAGGGTCGCGGCACGCTGGTGCTGACCGACGGTACGGTACAGGCCGGCACCTGGGTCAACGGCATGCGCGTGCGCGACGCCGAGGGCAAGCTGCTGCCAGACCCACTGGAAATCGGCGTCCTGGCCCAGGGCCAACTGCTGGCCGAAGCCCTCGCCGCCGTCCCTGCGTCCACGCCCGCCGTCGAGCTGTACACCCTGGCATTGGCCGGCGACGGCAAGCAAAGCGTGTTCCTGCGCGAAGCCGATTACGTCAGCAACATGCTCGCCACCCGCTTCGGTGCCCATGGGCAGATTCGCCTGGTCAACCACCGCGACCATATCGCCGACCGGCCCATGGCCACCCGCGAGAACCTGCGCCGGGCCGTGCAAACCCTGGCCGAGCGCAGCGGGCCGGAAGACCTGGTGTTCATCTACATGACCAGCCACGGCACCCACGAACACGAACTGGTGCTCGACCAGCCGCGCATGGAACTGGCCGACCTGCCGGCCGATGAGCTGGCGGCGGTGCTCGCGCCATTGAAAAACCGCGACAAGATCATCGTGATTTCCGCCTGCTACTCCGGCGGCTTCATCCCGGCATTGAAAGATGAGCGCACGCTGATCATGACCGCCTCACGCGCGGATCGCGTGTCGTTCGGCTGCTCGGAAGAAGCGGACTTTACCTACTTCGGTGATGCCCTTTTCGCACAGGCTTTCAACCAAACGGACGATTTGCAACAGGCCTTCAAACTGGCACAACTGCACGTGGCCGAACGCGAACAGGCGGACAATTTCGAAGCCTCCGAACCGCAGATCTGGGCCCCCAAGGGCGTGATCGCCCACTGGCAACTATTACGTAAACAGCAGGCACGAAAGGCGCTGGAAAGCGTCTCAATGAATAGCAAGGAAGCCAAAGGCAACTAAGCTGTAACGTGTAACAAGGGGGAAACACCATGTACCTGACACCGCAGCATATCTTACTGGCCGGTGCTTCCGGCCTCACCGGCGAACACTTGCTGGACCGCCTGCTCAACGAACCCACCGTCACCCGCGTCCTGGCACCCAGCCGTAAACCACTGGCTGAACACCCACGCCTGGAAAACCCGGTAGGCGACCCTGCAGTGTTCCTGCCTCAACTGAGCGGCCGGGTGGATATCGCCTTCTGCTGTTTGGGTACCACGATCAAGAAGGCCGGTTCCGAAGCGGCGTTTCGTGCGGTCGACCTGGATATGGTGGTGGCCTTCGCCAAGCGCGCTCGGGAACTGGGCGCACGGCACCTGATCGTGATCAGCGCGATTGGCGCCGACCCGAAATCCTCGGTGTTCTACAACCGGGTCAAAGGCGAAATGGAACAGGCATTGCGAGCCCAGGATTGGCCGCAACTGACCATCGCGCGGCCATCGTTGTTGTTGGGCGAACGACTCGAACCGCGCCTGGCCGAACAACTGGCCGGGCCGTTGTCTCGGTTGATTCCGGGCAAGTACCACGGTATCGAAGTGTGCGAACTGGCCCGCGCGCTGTGGCGCCTGGCGCTGGAAGAGCAGGATGGCGTGCGGGTCGTAGAGTCGGACGAGCTGCGCAAGCTCGGCAAATAGATAACGGCAAACACTGAACCCCATGTGGGAGGGGGCTTGCCCCCGATAGCGGAGTGTCAGTCGCTGAAGATATTGACTGGACTACCGCCATCGGGGCATAGGCATCTACACAACTCAGCAGCGCCAAACGGTAACCACGATGCGAAGCGAGTCGCCCTTGATCTGGCTTTTGATCTTGATCTCAGGCGCCCCGTTAAACCACGCTGGCCGAACGCAGGCTTGAATCCGTGGGTAACCCGGCAGGACGCCG
>NZ_CVTU01000115.1:0-24739 GCF_900004965.1 Pseudomonas sp. 44 R 15 | reverse complement strand
TTTTGCGCTTTTCAAAAGTGAGCCGCTGTAAAAGCGGAACCCATAGCAGCCGTGACCGCAGAAACGGATATGTACTCGGTCCAATCCAACATCCCGGCCAGCCCAGAGGCCGCCATCGAGGGCAAGTCGAATCGTCGCACCGCCCCTCCCACATTGGTTTTATGGTGTTGTTGAGAATTGCGTTACAGGCCGCCGGTGGCGTTGAAGCCTACGCCCAGCACAGTCAACAACGACAGTGGCAACAGCAGCGTATCGAGCAACGCACTGGCGGGCAGGTCGATATGGGGATAGGTGGGGGCCTCGGCGCCAAACCTGTCCCTGGCACAGCAGCCGCCGTTGATCGCGTACATATCCAGCCGGGTCCCGGCATACACCACTGGCGCGCCCGGTTGCGCCGCATCCAGCGTACGCGCGGTGGCGCAGCCGGTCAGCTGCAGCACCAGCACAACCCACAGCGCCTTATTCATCGCCACTCAAGTGATGCTCGCCCCAACGCGGCAGCATGTCCTGGGGGATATTGAGCAGGTTGAGAATACGCGCCACCACAAAGTCCACCAGGTCATCGATGGTTTGCGGCTGATGATAGAAACCCGGCGATGCGGGCAAAATGGTCACCCCCATGTTCGACAACTTGAGCATGTGCTCCAGGTGAATGCTGGAATAAGGCGCCTCGCGTGGCACCAGGATCAACTGGCGCCGCTCCTTCAAGGTGACGTCCGCCGCGCGCTCGATCAAGTTGTTGCACGCGCCGGTGGCAATCGCCGACAGGGTGCCGGTGGAGCATGGCACCACCACCATCGCCGCCGGCGCACCGGAGCCGGAAGCGACCGGCGACATCCAGTCCTCTTTGCCGTACACCTTGATCTGCCCCGCCGCCGCGCCGGTGTATTCGGTGAGGAAGGCTTGCATCATCTGCACCTTGGCCGGCAGCTCCACGTCGGTCTCGGTCGCCAGCACCAACTGCGCCGCCTTGGAGATCAGAAAGTGCACCTCACGGTCTTCACGCACCAGGCAATCGAGCAGGCGCAGGCCATACGGCGCACCGGACGCGCCGGTCATCGCCAGGGTGACACGTTCCGGGCCGCTCATTGGAGCGCCTCAGCCAGCTTGCCGTGCAAGCCGCCGAAGCCGCCATTGCTCATGATCACCACGTGGGTGCCCGGCCTGGCCACGTGTTTGACGTGCTCGATGATGCCCTCCAGCGAGTCGCATACCTTCGAAGGCACGGTGCACAGTGCGGCGATAGCCGGCAGGTCCCAGCCGAGGTTGGCGGGCGCGTACCACACCACTTGGTCGGCATCATTCACGCTTTCAGGCAGGCCATCGCGGTGCGCCCCCAGCTTCATGGAATTGGAGCGCGGCTCGACGATGGCAATGATTTGCGCATCACCGACGCGTTTGCGCAGGCCATCCAGGGTGGTGGCAATTGCCGTGGGGTGGTGGGCAAAGTCGTCGTAGATGGTAATCCCGTTCACGTCGGCGACCTTTTCCATGCGCCGCTTCACGCTTTTGAATGCGCTCAATGCGGCGATACCTACGGCCGGCGTCACGCCCACATGCCGCGCCGCCGCCAGGGTCACCAGGGCATTGGCGACGTTATGCTGACCGGTCATGCCCCAATCGACCACGCCTTGGCCCACGCCTTCGAACAGCACTTCAAACCGCGAACCGTCGTCACTGAGCAACTTGACCTGCCATTGCCCGCCGACGCCAGTGGTTTGCACCGGGGTCCAGCAGCCCATGTCGATCACACGCTGCAACGCCGGCTCGGTGGTCGGATGGATCACCAGGCCTTCGCTGGGAATGGTGCGCACCAGATGATGGAATTGCCGCTCAATGGCCGGCAGATCGGGGAAGATGTCGGCGTGATCGAACTCCAGGTTGTTCAGGATCGCCGTGCGCGGACGGTAGTGGACGAACTTGGAGCGCTTGTCGAAAAAGGCGCTGTCGTATTCATCGGCCTCAATCACGAAAAACGGCGTGTCGCCCAGGCGCGCCGACACCGAGAAATTCTGCGGAACGCCGCCGATCAGAAAGCCCGGGCTCATGCCCGCGTGCTCCAGCACCCAGGCCAGCATGCTGCTGGTGGTGGTCTTGCCGTGGGTGCCGGCGACGGCCAATACCCAGCGGCCCTGCAGCACGTGATCGGCCAGCCACTGGGGGCCTGAAACGTAAGGCAAGCCTTTATTCAGCACGTATTCGACCGCCGGGTTGCCGCGCGACATGGCATTGCCAATCACCACCAGATCCGGCACCGGGTCGAACTGCGAAGGGTCGTAACCCTGGGTCAGTTCAATCCCCTGCGCCTGCAATTGCGTGCTCATCGGTGGATAAACATTGGCATCGGAGCCAGTGACGTGATGGCCCAGCTCTTTGGCCAGAACCGCCATCGAACCCATGAACGTGCCGCAGATACCCAGAATATGAATGTGCATAGTTGACCTCGTAAACATCGAGGCAGGTTAGCGTAGGGTGGGAAAGTTCGCACGCTTTAGCTGAGGGCGAAACACCCGTCGCGGCGATACGACGGGCGCGCAGGCTGGGTTGGCGTGGCGCCGGCCACCAGGGCTATTGGATGGTCAGCAACCGCTGCAAACCGTTCCCTATCGGCGAAACTGGCGTATTGGACTTAGGCGCGGGTGTGATGCTCATGGTCCCCAGCAAGGCAGAAAGCGCGGCCATGCGGCTCTCCAAATCGATCACACGCGCCTTGATGTCATCTTTTTCAGGCCCCGTGGACGCCGGTTGAAAATCAATTTTCCGGGCCTTGGCCTCTTTGCCCAGCTCCCTCTCGACATAGCCAATCATGGCCTCAAGCGAGTCGAGGCGCTCGTCCCTGGTTTGCATCACCCATTGCAGGTTCGGCCCGACAAGCCGCTCTCCACGCAGTTTCGACAAGGTGTTGACCAACAGAAAAGTTGCGTTCTGCGCGTACTCGACGAGCCGTCCTTCTTCGATGCTTTCCGGTGTCACGGGTGCAGGCGCCGGATTGATCAGTGGCTTGAGCGCTTCGTTGACACTCCCGACAACGATCATGCCGATCGACGTCACAGGTACGCTGATCGCCGTCGTGATCGCTGCGGTCTTGAGCAGGGTCGTGTTGGTCGGCGGCAGCGCGGTCTCTTTGGCCTTGACCGCCGTCTTGGCATTCTCTTCAAGGGTTCGCGCAGAAAAAGGCTCGACATCCTGCCCATTGACACGGCCCGGACTGGGCTGGCCGAACAGCTGGTCGCGGATGTGCGCATCCCTGGAGGCTTGCCAGGCTTTTCGCTGTTTTTCGACATATGCGGCCATTTCGGGCGTTTGCCCGGCGCCTGAGGCGGCGTCTCCCGCCTGCCGGGTGCCACTGGCGTGCCCTGGGCCGTCGAACCCGTTCACTTTGGCGTCCACAAAGCCTTGATCGAACTTTTGGTAGCCTGTTTCCACGCCACTGCGTGTAGTGCCTGCGAGGTTGGGCGCGTCAACCCGTGTCGGGCTCGGCATACTCTCTCTGGAAGCGCCCCTCAGAAGGCCGCCAATGACCTCACCTACTTTTGAACATTTTATCGTTCGATACGATTTTTTATGATTGATACGCCCTTTGAATACAATCGAAGTGCGGACAGGAAGTAACGCCGTTGTTATTGTTGTTGAACGTTTCATCGTCATTCACCTTAGTCGGGATAGATACAAAGCATTCGCGCTCCCTGTCGAATGAATATTAAACAATGGAAAATCGTGGCTATCTGAACACGTCCGTGTATCAGCGTTGCAATGAACTCACCGCACCAAATTGTGCCAACTGAACACCGAACGGCGTTTTAGTGACAACGTTATAGGCATACCAGGCGCCTTTCTTGAAGACGGCCACGGCAGGTCGCCATACATTGTCCTCAGCTGCGTGAAAAAACCCTTTTACAATATCGCCCTCCTTATAGATTTTAGTAACATCATAACTTCCGTAATGGCCTCTCAAACGTGACAACACATCGTGACCCTTTTCAATCAGGTACTTCGTATCCTTATAACCGGCGCGTGCGCCTTTATTTAAGTTCTTCGCAATATCGACTGAGTCGGTATAACCTACGGACGCCCCCACACCCGCCACGACAGCGCTTTTAATTGTATTCAGAACACCTCTGCCCGCCTTGGCGGCTTTGCGCGCGGCATTCGCACCGGGAATGACAAAGCCGAGAATGTCGAAGCCGAGATTGAATATCGCCCCGCCTACATCACCTTTGATAGCGTCCTGAATACCGTCATAAAAAGGCACGAGGCTCAGAAAAAAACCCTTCAGTTCTTCGTCGTAAGCACGCCCTTTTTCAATCTCGGTGACGCCCGCCGCCGCCTTCTGCAGGCCGCCGTAGTCCTTGGTGAAATAACCACCCGCCAGGTGCGCGAGTGCAGCCGATTTATCAGAAAAGTAGTCACCCTGGTTGTTCCCATCCGGTGCAGGATCGCGCGTTTTATCCGTTAGCCCATATTGCTTGTAGGTATGCGGCAAACCCGGAATATAACCTTCGTTCCCCCCTCCAAAATAGGAGCGATCATCCAGGTCGATCCGCCCGCCCGGAAAGCCGTCTTCCTTGACGATCTTGCCTTCGGCGGGAAAGTAACTGTAGGCGCTGACAGTGCCGTCAGGCTCCACCACTTTCATCAGCAACCCGTGCCTGCCCTTGAGCGCTTCAAGTTCCTGCGCCGTGGGCGTTGGAGGCAGGCATTCCCTGGGGGTGAACAACCCGGAGGTACAAGGCCCGCTCTTGGTATAGGCGCGGGACACCTCAAAAAAACTGACGTCCGATTGGCTGATACGCACCCTGTCCGCCATGGGCAGCAGTGACAGCTGATATTTGAACTGGATAGCCCAGGCACTTTCCTGAACCTTGCGATACTCCTGAAATTTCGCTTTAAACACTTTATTGATGCCAGGGGTCAATTCAGACAGACGCGACTTCAAACGCTCATAGGGAAAACGCTGCTCATCCTTGGATATCCAATAGTCCGGTTGAATGGGCCCCGTCATATAAATATCCAACAACGATATCGGCTTATGCTTCACGGAGGCCTGCTGCATCACCTCGAGCGTCGGGTCCACGTCCGGAAATACCCGTTTCAACTCTGCCAGCGCCAATTCCCGTCGTGTCGTCGGCGGCGTTTTCATGGCATTACTCGCCCAACGAAGTTCTTTTTGCTGCTTGTTGAGTGCCTGTTGCGCCTGCTCGGCCTGCGCATCCGAATAAGTGTGCGTCGGGCTGGTGTCGATAACACGGTTGGCAATGCCCCAGGCAATGATCGAATCGCGTACGGCGAACTTCAGTTGATCCTCATCCTCGGTGGACACCGGCGGCGTATTACCGAAAGCCATCACCTGGCTGAAGGTCATGTTTGCGGTCGCGCCAGGCACTTGCTGCTCTATGCGCGCCACCTCTATACAAAAATTCGCCCAGGTGTGGGAGCCGTAGACCAAATTGGGCGGGATGTCTTTCACCACAAACTCAGGGGCTGCCGCCGATAATAAAACCCGTGCGGCGACAGCGGCGGCCTCGTTGCCGACCCGGCCGGCGAGGTGCGCCGTAAAGCGCTTGACGATCTCTGCCGAAGACGCGCCCGCGTTATCAACGCTATACAGGTTGTAGCCCGCCAGGTTGAACCGCGACTTGCCCAAGCCAGGATCGAGTTCCTGGACCAGGGCCACGCCAAGACTTTCAATCGCGCTCGTGGGGGTGTCGACAACCTTGAGCACCTCCCGAATCAACTTGCCCAGCCGCAGGGCCTCGGGTGTGCGCAGGAGCTGGTCGAGGGCGATTGACGGATAATCAGCCATGGCCTTTCTGAGGTTGGCTGGAAGATGACTGACCAGGCGACTCAAGAGGCTGTCCGTTCCAGGCACGTTCGCCGTACCTGGCGCGATCTGCGCCTTTACAAGCTTTCCCATCTTGCGCAGCGAAGTAGACGACAGCCCCTGCCCGATGTGCCTTACGCCACCTGAGTCCACGCCCGGCGCCCTGTGTGCCAGGTCAAAGGACAGTGCCGAGGCCAATGCATGAGCCTGGGCACTGTTCGCGGGCATTTTGTAGCCTTCCAGCTTGAGCATCCGGGCAAGGCTCAACGTTTTGCTCGGCTCTCGATCAAACAATGCAGAGCGAGGATCGATGGGCACGTTGCTCTGCTCCAGGTCGACACGCCCCTCAGCGTCATCGATTAAAGCGTTCAATGCGCTCATCAGCCTGTGCCGATTGGCCTCATCGCCCAGCGCCTGCCGATGCGCCGCCAGCGCCGCGTCGGAGTGGGTCGACAGGTGACGCTCATCCAGATTGAAGCCGGGATTATCCGTGAACTGTTTGCGGCGAACGCTGGCTTGGCCGCCGTCAAAAAGATCAGGCTCCTTGTAGAATTGCGCGACCAGCGGCATCGACACGCCGCCCTGACCGCTCCCTGGGTATCGCACCGCTTGACCGTGTTCGGGGGCGAATACCCTGCCCAGGGCCAGGAGCGTGCGGGAAACATCAGACCAGCCTGAATCGTCTGACAGATAAAAGGTTTTGGGCCGACCGTCTACATAACCTTTTATTTCCCCGCGCGCAGGGATCAGCGTCAGAGCATGCATATCCAGCCCCTGCTTGTTAGCCCAGGCTGAAAACCCTTCGCTTTTGAATGCACTCTCCAGTTGGGCATACCAGCGCGCCACCGTCGAGTGCGGCGGGACCTGCACATCGGGGGGCCGAACTGACGTTCTATAACGACCGTCGAGCAATAATGAGGCGAATGAACTGGCGACCTCGGCATCGGCCTCGGCGCGACTTGTTGAGGGCGTTTCACTTGTTTCAGTCGCAGGGTGGCCTTTATCAATCGCGGCGCCGCCCCTATGATTTGTATGGCCTTCGCCTCGTTCAGCCAGTGAACTGAAGGACGCTGTTATTGGGTACGTATACGTCGTTGGAATACTCATAATCCACCCTGAATACAGTGTTCAAGTTTCTAAACAACCGAAGCTTCAATGTACTCAATGAGTGGGACAAACATGCAAAATACGCGACATTTAAAATCGACATAATATTGCTGAACCCAACAACTTACACACCCCCATTTACTTATTAACCAGGGCGCCTGTAAAACTTCAAAACCACTGTAGGCTAAACTACCGAAGCTCGTGAAATTTCATACTTGCGCAACTTGCGGTACAACGTGTTACGGCTGACGCCCAAGTGCGTTGCCGCATGGCTCATATGCCAGTGCTGTTGCTCCAGCGCGGCCAGCAGGGTTGACCGCTCGGCTTCTTCAAAGGGGGACAGCGAAGAAACACTTGAGGGAGCGTCATGAGTAGGTGCGTGACGGATCATCGGCGGTAAATTTTCCGCAGCGACCTTCCCGTTTTCGCACAGCGCGACCAGCGTGCGCAATACCGTACGCAACTGTCGGACGTTGCCCGGCCAGGCATACGCCAACAACGCGTCGCGCGCAGCCGGCTCCAGGTAGACAGCCTGATCACCGGCTTCCTGTGCCAGCAGCAGGTCCAGCAGCTGTGATTTGTCAGTGCGCTGACGCAACGCCGGTAGCGCAACTTCCAGGCCATTGAGCCGATAATACAAATCCTCGCGGAAGCCGCCGTCCTCTACCCGGGCCAGTAGGTTGCGGTGGGTAGCGCTGATAATCCTGACATTTACGGCTCGGGGTTCGCCACCGATCGGCACCACCAGGCGGTCTTCCAGCACCCTGAGCAGTCGCGTCTGCAAGGCCAGGGGCATGTCGCCGATCTCGTCAAGAAACAGCGTGCCGCCATCGGCCTGCTGCAGCTTGCCTTGCATGCCCTCCTTGCGCGCGCCGGTAAAACTGCCGCCGCGATAGCCGAACAATTCGCTCTCGATCAGGTTTTCCGGGATAGCGGCGCAGTTGAGGGCAACGAAGGGTTTGTCGGCACGCTGGCTGGCCAGATGGACCGCCTTGGCAAAGGCTTCCTTGCCCGAGCCGGTTTCACCATTGACCAGTAACGGTACATCACGTTCGAACACCCGCACAGACTGGCTGAAAGCCAGCCGCAGCGCCGGGTCATCCAGGCAGACGCCGGGCAAGCGCGAACGGCCGGGAACAGTCTGCTTGGCGCTGGGCGTCGGGGCCGGGCGCCCCTGCCCGCGTAACGCCGCGAACAACTGGCGGCCATCGCGGGTACGCAACGGCCAGACGGCCGTGGGGTTGGCGCTGGCGCGCCCCAGCAACTGATCCAGGGAACAGTCGAAAACCGCTTCCACCGGCTGGCCCAACAAACCGCCACGCAACTGCCCCAACAGGTTCAGTGCGCTCTGGTTGAGCGCACAGATGCGCCCTTCGCCATCAAACGCCAACAGCCCTTCACTGAACAACCCGACCGACTCCGCCTGCAGATGAAAGCGCAACAACCAGTGCTGTTCGAAGTGGCGCAAAAAGTAGCAGCTTTCAATCATCTTGGCCGACAGGTTGACCAACGCCATGGTGTGGAACTGACTCTGGCGCGACACGGCTTCGCGGGCCGACGACACATCCAATACCGCCAGCAACTCACCATGGGGGTCGAACACCGGGCTCGCCGAACAGGTCAGCCCGGTATGGCGACCGCGAAAGTGCTCGTCACGGTGGATGGTCAGGGATTGGCGCTCGACCAGGCAGGTGCCGATGCCATTGGTGCCTTCGCAGGCTTCGCTCCAATCAGCGCCCAGCCACAGCCCGGCGCGCTCGAATATCCTGCGTTCGGAGGGGGCGGTGACGCAGTTGAGGATCACCCCGCGCGCATCGGTGAGCAGCACGGCGTGGCCCGCGCCCGAGAGCTGCTGGTGCAGGCTGTTCATTTCGGTGCCGGCGATGTGCAAGACCTGGCGCAGGCGTTCGCGGCTTTCCAGCAAGCGGCCATGCTCAAGCACGGTGGGGGCGACGGTCAGCGCAGGGTCGAGGTGGTAGTCCTCCAGGCAACGCAACCAGGAGCGGGCGATGGACGGGTCGCTGCCCGGTCCGTGAGGCGGCTCTTGCCCACGGGTGACGGTGAGCACCTGCTGGGCATGGCGACTGAAATGATCGTTGTGCATGTTCTTATTATTCTCCCTGCGTGAGAACGCCCAGCATCCCCCAGGCACCCGGCCATTGCAATCCCGCGCCGACCCATCGGTCACTGGCTGTACCGTTTATGGCACACACTGTCACCCGCCTGTATCGATCCGGCGACAGTCATGCCGTGTAAACAAAACCAAACCCTTGATTTAGCTGGCCCGCACCCAGTGGCCCGACCTTTGCTCTACGCTTTATAAAGCGCTTGCCGCGCTGACTCCGATAAACATAAAAGCAGGAGATGCCCACCATGCGTTATGCACACCCCGGTACTGAAGGCGCCATCGTTTCGTTCAAGGCCAAGTACGGCAACTACATCGGTGGCGAATTCGTTGCGCCGGTCGATGGCAATTACTTCACCAACACTTCGCCGGTCAACGGCAAGCCCATCGCAGACTTCCCGCGCTCCACCGCCAAGGACATCGACAAGGCGCTGGACGCCGCCCATGCCGCCGCTGACGCCTGGGGCAAAACCAGCGCCCAGGACCGCTCGCTGGTACTGCTGAAAATCGCCGACCGCATCGAACAGAACCTCGAACTGCTGGCCATCACCGAAACCTGGGACAACGGCAAGGCCGTGCGCGAAACCCTCAACGCCGACATCCCGCTGGCCGCCGACCACTTTCGCTACTTCGCCGGTTGCATTCGCGCCCAGGAAGGCAGCAGCGCCGAAATCAACGAACTCACCGCTGCCTATCACTTCCACGAGCCGCTGGGCGTGGTCGGCCAGATCATCCCGTGGAACTTCCCCTTGCTGATGGCCGCCTGGAAACTCGCCCCGGCCCTGGCCGCCGGTAACTGCGTAGTGCTCAAGCCGGCCGAGCAAACGCCGCTGGGCATCAACGTGCTGATGGAACTGATCGGCGACCTGCTGCCGCCCGGTGTACTCAACGTCGTGCACGGCTTCGGCAAAGAAGCCGGCGAAGCCCTGGCCACCAGCAAGCGCATCGCCAAGATCGCGTTCACCGGCTCAACGCCAGTGGGTTCGCACATCATGCATGCGGCGGCCGAGAACATCATTCCGTCCACGGTTGAGCTGGGCGGCAAGTCGCCGAACATTTTCTTCGCCGACATCATGAAAGCCGAACCGCAATTCATCGAAAAAGCCGCCGAAGGCTTGGTGCTGGCGTTCTTCAACCAGGGCGAAGTGTGCACCTGCCCGTCCCGCGCGCTGGTGGAAGAGTCGATCTACGACGACTTCATGAAAGTGGTCATGAAGAAAGTCGAGTCGATCAAACGGGGCGACCCGCTGGACACCGACACCATGGTCGGCGCCCAGGCGTCCGAGCAGCAGTTCGACAAGATCCTGTCCTACCTGGAAATCGCCAAGGGCGAAGGCGCGCAACTGCTCACCGGCGGCAAGGTGGAGAAGCTCAGCGGTGACCTGGCTACCGGCTATTACATCCAGCCGACCCTGCTCAAGGGCACCAACGAAATGCGCGTGTTCCAGGAAGAAATTTTCGGCCCGGTGGTGAGCATCACCACCTTCAAGGACGAAGCCGAAGCCCTGGCGATTGCCAACGACACCGAGTTCGGCCTGGGCGCCGGCCTGTGGACCCGCGACATCAACCGCGCCTACCGCATGGGCCGCGCGATCAAGGCCGGCCGCGTGTGGACCAACTGCTACCACCTGTACCCGGCCCATGCCGCGTTTGGCGGTTACAAGAAGTCCGGTGTAGGGCGCGAGACGCACAAGATGATGTTGGATCACTACCAGCAGACCAAAAACTTGCTGGTGAGCTACGACATTAATCCGCTGGGTTTCTTCTAACCCACAACACCCTCCCACCTTTGCAATGCAATCAAAGGTGGGAGGGGGCTTGCCCCCGATTGCAGTGGATCAGCCAACACTGAATTGATTGATACACCGCCATCGGGGGCAAGCCCCCTCCCACATTTTGGATCTGCATAAGTATTTGCGATGCGCATTCGGCACACAGAGGCCGAGTTAAAACAATAAGAATGAAAGGTACTCCCCATGCCCAGCGAACCCACAAATTCTTCCGTCGACTTCGAAAAAGTCGACTCCCAATACTTCCAACAACGCGAACTTAAAAAAGGCGCCGCCGGCTGGGTGTTATTGGTTGGCCTCGGTGTCGCCTATGTCATCTCCGGCGACTACGCCGGCTGGAACTTCGGCCTGGCCCAGGGCGGTTGGGGCGGGATGTTCCTCGCCACACTGCTGATGGCCACCATGTACCTGTGCATGTGCTTTTCCCTGGCCGAACTGTCCTCAATGATCCCCACCGCCGGCGGTGGCTACGGCTTTGCCCGCAGCGCGTTCGGCCCCTGGGGCGGGTTCCTGACGGGCACGGCGATCCTGATCGAATATGCCATCGCCCCCGCCGCCATCGCGGTATTTATCGGCGCGTATTGCGAGTCGCTGTTCGGTATTGGCGGCTGGATGATCTATTTGGCGTTCTACATCATCTTTATCGGCATCCACATCTTTGGCGTGGGTGAAGCGTTGAAGTTGATGTTCGTGATTACCGCCATCGCGGCCATCGCGCTGGGTGTGTTCCTGGTAGCGATGGTGCCGCACTTCAACGTCGCCAACCTGCTGGATATCCCGCTGAGCGACGCCAAGGGCGCCAGCAGCTTCCTGCCGTTCGGCTACGTTGGCGTGTGGGCGGCGATCCCCTATGCGATCTGGTTTTTCCTCGCGGTAGAGGGCGTGCCACTGGCTGCGGAAGAAACCAAGAACCCCAAGCGCGACCTGCCACGCGGGCTGATCGGCGCGATTGTGGTGCTGACCAGTTTTGCCCTGTTGATCCTGGTGATCGCGCCCGGCGGTGCGGGCACTTACGCGCTGATCAAATCCGGCAACCCGCTGGTGGAAGCCCTGGCATTGGCCTACGGTGGTTCGACCTGGATGGGCAGCTTCGTCAACCTGGTGGGCCTGGCCGGCTTGATCGCCAGCTTTTTCTCGATCATCTATGCCTATTCGCGGCAGATATTCGCCTTGTCCCGTGCTGGCTACCTGCCGCGCAAGCTGTCCCAGACCAACAAGAGCAAGGCACCGGTACTGGCGTTGGTGATTCCCGGGATTATCGGCTTTGGCCTGTCGCTGACCGGCCAGGGCGATCTGCTGATTCTGGTGGCGGTGTTCGGCGCGACCATTTCCTATGTGTTGATGATGGCCGCCCACATCACCCTGCGCATCCGTCGCCCCAAAATGGATCGCCCGTACCGCACGCCGGGCGGCATCTTCACCTCGGGCGTGGCGCTGGTACTGGCCTGCGTGGCCGTGGTGGCGGGCTTTCTGGTGGATCCACGGGTGGTGATTGGCGCTGCGATCATCTATGGAGTATTAATTGCTTACTTTGCTTTCTACAGCCGGCATCACTTGGTGGCAGGCACGCCGGAAGAAGAGTTTGCGGCGATCCAGGCCGCAGAGGCCGCCTTGCACTGATTGCCGAAAACCTCGACGCGGGCGGCGTTTCCAGGTTCGCCCGCGTCATTCAGGAGACACTGTATGGCAAGCTTTTCCCACGCGGTGGGTGCACACACCTACCGCTTCGACAGCCTCAAGGATGTGATGGCCAAGGCCAGCCCGGCGCGTTCCGGGGATTTCCTCGCCGGTGTTGCCGCACAAAATGACGGCGAACGGGTGGCCGCGCAGATGGCGCTGGCGAATATCCCGCTCAAGCACTTCCTGCAGGAGGCGCTGATTCCTTACGAGAGCGATGAAGTCACCCGATTGATCATCGACACCCACGATAAACAGGCGTTTGCACCGGTCAGCCACCTCACCGTCGGCGGCCTGCGCGACTGGCTGCTCAGCGACGCGGCCGACGAACAGTCCCTGCGTTTATTGGCGCCGGGGCTGACACCGGAAATGGCCGCCGCCGTGTCCAAAATCATGCGCGTGCAGGACCTGGTACTGGTGGCGCAGAAGATCCGCGTGGTCACCCGGTTTCGCGGCACCCTGGGCCTGCGCGGGCGTCTGTCCACGCGCCTGCAGCCCAACCACCCCACCGACGAACCGGCGGGCATCGCCGCCAGCATTCTCGACGGCCTGCTCTACGGCAACGGCGACGCGATGATCGGCATCAACCCGGCCACCGACAGCATCGCCTCGATCTGCGCCATGCTCGAGATGCTCGACGCCATCATCCAGCGCTACGACATTCCCACCCAGGCCTGCGTGCTGACCCACGTCACCACCTCCATCGAGGCGATCAACCGTGGCGTGCCGCTGGACCTGGTGTTCCAGTCGATCGCCGGCACCGAGGCGGCCAACGCCAGCTTCGGCATCAGCCTGAGCCTGCTGCAGGAAGGTTACGACGCCGGCCTGAGCCTCAATCGCGGCACCCTGGGCCAGAACCTGATGTATTTCGAAACCGGCCAGGGCAGCGCCTTGTCGGCCAACGCGCACTTTGGCGTCGACCAGCAAACCTGTGAAACCCGCGCCTACGCGGTGGCGCGGCACTTCAAACCGTTTCTGGTCAACACCGTGGTCGGCTTTATCGGCCCCGAGTACCTGTACAACGGCAAACAGATCATCCGCGCCGGTCTCGAAGACCACTTCTGCGGCAAGTTGCTCGGCGTGCCGATGGGTTGCGACATCTGCTACACCAACCACGCCGAAGCCGACCAGGACGACATGGACACCCTGCTGACCCTGCTCGGCGTGGCCGGGATCAATTTCATCATGGGCATCCCCGGCTCCGACGACATCATGCTCAATTACCAGACCACCTCATTCCACGACGCGCTGTACGCGCGCCAGACACTGGGATTGAAACCGGCGCCGGAGTTCGAACAATGGCTGGCGAAAATGGGCATCTTTACGCAGAAAGGTGGCAAGGTGCACTTTGGTAACAGCCTGCCACCGGCGTTTCGCCACGCTCTGGCGCAATTGGGATGAAGGAGCCGACCGTGCAACCAGAATTGCCTGACAACCCATGGCTGCAACTGCGCCGCCTGACCCCGGCCCGCATTGCCCTGGGCCGCACCGGCACCAGCATTCCGACCAACGCCCAACTGGACTTCCAGTTCGCCCACGCCCAGGCGCGAGACGCGGTGCACCTGCCCTTCGATCATGAAGCGCTGAGCCGCCAATGTGCCGAACGCGGCCGCGACAGCCTGTTGCTGCACAGCGCCGCCACCGACCGGCATACCTACCTGCAACGCCCCGATCTTGGACGCCGCTTGAGTGATGAATCGGCCCAGACCCTGCGCGACTATGCGGCAGCCCATCCGAATGGGATGGACCTGGCGATCGTAGTAGCCGATGGCCTGTCGGCGCTGGCCGTGCATAAACACACCGCGCCCTTTCTGACACGCCTGGAAGAACAGACCCACGCTGAAGGCTGGTCCTTGTCACCGGTGATCCTGGTAGAGCAGGGCCGTGTGGCAGTGGCCGACGAGATCGGGCAACTGCTCGGCGCCAAAATGGTGGTGATCCTGATCGGCGAACGGCCGGGGCTCAGTTCGCCGGACAGCCTGGGGCTGTATTTCACTTACAACCCCAAGGTCGGCCTCACCGACGCCTACCGCAACTGCATCTCCAATGTGCGCCTGGAAGGCCTGAGTTACGGCATGGCGGCCCATCGCCTGCTGTACCTGATGCGCGAGGCCTGCCGCCGGCAATTGTCCGGGGTCAATCTCAAGGACGAGGCGCAGTTGCAGACGATTGAATCAGATGACCCGGACTTGATGAAGGGCAATTTCCTGCTCAGCCCACCCGTAGACTGATCGCCGCACGATTGCGCTTTTTCGTGGCTTTAGGCAGCATCAAGCGACGACCGCGCGCGTGGTCATACCCATTTGGAAGTTGAGGCCTGGCATGCGGATTACTCAAGCGACCCTGGAACACCTGGACCTGCTCACCCCGCTGTTCGTCAAATACCGCGAGTTCTATGGGGCCCTGCCGTTCCCGGACTCGTCGCGGGCCTTCCTGGAAAAGCGCCTGCGCCGCAAGGAATCGGTGATCTACCTGGCACTGGCCGATGATGATGACAAGCGGCTGCTGGGGTTCTGCCAGCTCTATCCAAGCTTCTCTTCGCTGTCGCTCAAACGGGTGTGGATCCTCAACGACATCTATGTGGCAGAGGACGCGCGCCGGCAACTGGTCGCCGATAATCTGATGCGCACAGCGAAGAAAATGGCCAAGGAAACCCACGCGGTGCGGCTGCGGGTATCGACCAGCAGCGATAATGACGTGGCGCAGAAGACCTACGAGTCCATCGGTTTTCGCGAAGACACCGAATTCAAGAACTACGTGCTGCCGATCAGCGAGGACTGACCCTCAAACACCAAAATCCCCTGTGTGAGGGGGCTTGCCCCCGATGGCGGAGTGTCAGTTAACGAATCTATCCCTGCCCCACCGCCATCGGGAGCAAGCCCCCTCCCACATTTTCAAACCGAGCCCCACCGCTTCACAATTTCACGACACTCCCCGCTACAAAAGCCACACGCTTTTCACCATTCAATCCGTATAATGCGCACCTCTCAGGGTTGTAAGAATCTCGACATACACGTGTAGCCTTATTTCCCGTCGTTCCCGCACTGGCCTGCTGAGCCGGGCCATTCACACAGGTGCCATCCATGGATTTCAACCCGCTTGACCTTATCCTGCATCTCGATGTTTACCTCGACATGCTGGTAACCAATTACGGTCCGTGGATCTACGCCATTCTGTTCCTGGTGATTTTTTGCGAGACCGGCTTGGTGGTCATGCCGTTTTTGCCGGGCGATTCGTTGCTGTTCATCGCCGGTGCCGTGGCCGCAGGCGGCGGCATGGACCCGGTATTGCTGGGCGGCCTGCTGATGCTGGCGGCCATCCTCGGCGACAGCACCAACTACGTGATCGGGCGAACGGTGGGCGAACGCTTGTTCAGCAACCCCAACTCGAAAATCTTCCGTCGCGACTACCTGCAAAAAACCCACGACTTCTACGACAAGCACGGCGGCAAAACCGTGACCCTGGCGCGCTTCCTGCCGATCCTGCGCACCTTCGCGCCGTTCGTCGCCGGCATCGCGAAAATGCCCTACCCGCGCTTCTTCGGGTTCAGCGTGCTCGGCACCATTCTCTGGGTCGGTGGCCTGGTGACCCTGGGCTACTTCTTCGGCAACGTGCCGTTCATCAAGAAGAACCTGTCGTTGCTCGTCGTGTTCATCATCCTGCTGTCCCTGGTGCCGATGATCATCGGCGTGGTGCGCAGCCGCTTTGGCCGCACCTCCTCCGAAGCCAAACCACACTGATCGCCCGTGTGGTCCCTCAGCGCCTGGCGTCGCCGGCGCCTGCTGGCCAAGCACCCGATTGCCGATGACACCTGGCAGCGGGTGCGCCACCACCTGACTTTCCTCGACGGCCTCACGGCCGAGCAAGACCAGTGGCTGCGCGAAGCCTGTGTGCTGTTCCTCGCCGAAAAACACCTCACCGCCCTGCCCGGCGTCGAACTGCACCAGGAACAACGCCTGCTGCTTGCCGCCCAGGCACAACTGCCGCTGATGAACCTGGGCGACCTCGACTGGTATCAGGGCTTCCATGAAATCGTGCTGTACCCCGACGACTTTCTCAGCCCGCAGCGCCATCGCGATGCCAGCGGCGTGGAGCACGAGTGGGACGGCGAACACAGCGGCGAAGCCTGGCAGCAGGGCCCGGTGATACTGGCCTGGCCCGGGGTACTGGCCAGCGGCCAATGGGAAGGCTACAACCTGGTCATCCACGAGCTGGCGCACAAACTGGACATGCTCAACGGCGACGCCAACGGCCTGCCACCGCTGCACAACGACATGCGCGTGCAGGACTGGGCCAGCGTGATGCAGAGCGCCTTTGACGACCTCAATCGCCAACTGGACGCCAACCCCGACGCTGAAATCGAGATCGACCCCTACGCCGCCGAAAACCCGGCGGAATTCTTTGCCGTCACCAGCGAATATTTCTTCAGTGCCCCGGACTTGCTGGTCAATAGTTATCCACAGGTGTACGCCCAACTCAGCCGCTTTTACCGCCAGGATCCCCTGGCCCGCCTGACCCAACTGCAAGCCCGCGACCCGCGCTACCAGCCGCAGGGCGAATGACCGTACGACGCTTGGCGCATGGCATCGGCGTCAGAATATGCCTATAATCGCCGCCACTTTTAGGCCAATCCGGCCATGTCACATGGCCAACTAACGGGGGCAACGCCCAATGAGCTACAGCAAGATTCCGGCTGGCAAAGACCTGCCGAACGACATCTACGTCGCCATCGAAATTCCGGCCAACCACGCGCCGATCAAATACGAAATCGACAAAGACAGCGACTGCCTGTTCGTTGACCGTTTCATGGCCACCCCGATGTTCTACCCGGCCAACTACGGTTTTATCCCCAACACCCTGGCCGACGACGGCGACCCCCTCGACGTGCTGGTCGTGACCCCTTACCCGGTCACCCCAGGCTCGGTCATCCGCGCTCGCCCGGTCGGCATCCTGAACATGACCGACGACGGCGGCGGCGATGCCAAAGTCATCGCCGTGCCACACGACAAGCTGTCCCAGCTGTACGTCGACGTGAAGGAATACACCGACCTGCCGCCCCTGCTGCTGGAACAAATCAAGCACTTCTTCGAGAACTACAAAGACCTCGAAAAAGGCAAATGGGTGAAGATCGACGGTTGGGGCGACGCAGAAGCCGCCCGCGCCGAGATCATGAAGTCGGTGGCCGCCTACAAAGGCTGATACCCGCGCCTCATTGCCACGGCAATCAAAAAGCCCCGATTATTCGGGGCTTTTTTGTGGGAAAAATAAACATCAAGTTCAGCGCTTAAGTTTAGACGTTCAACTAACCAGCAACCCTGAAGAATCAAGCTACAACTAAGCAAAAACCTACACGCGCAAATCAACGCATGGTTTATTTGAATGGTTTTCCCGGCCAGTAAACTCTGTGTTCATGAATACATCAGGTGATCGTTTAAAAGCGCTACTACGGGAAGTTCATCTTTCCGCCTCCGACTTCGCCAAGAACCGCGGCGTCACGCCTCAGCACGTGAACAACTGGTTCAAACGCGGCGTCCCCATGGGCCGACTCAACGAGATCGCAGAACTGCTGTGCGTCTCCAGTCGCTGGCTAAGCGACGGCCGCGGCCCCAAACACCCGCCCGCCAACTACCTGTTGGAAGCCCCCACCGCAAGGATTGCACCCGCCCGCGAAGACATCGGCAAATACCTCACAGGCCCCGCCTGCCGCCCGGAAAACAACGACGTGGAAATCCCCCTCCACCCCACATTCACCTCAACCGAACGCATCCGCGTCACCCAACACACCCTCCAGACCCTCAACGTAAAACCCGACCGAGCCGTGGGCGCCTACATGGTCGACAACAGCATGATCGACATCATCCAGCAAGGCGCCACCCTCGCCATCGACCGAGGCCGCACCCAAATCATCGATGGCGAAATCTACGCCGTCGAACACGACGGCATGCTGCGCATCAAATACCTCTACAACCGCCCAGGCGGAGGCTTGCGCATGCGCAGCCACAACGCCGGCGAACACCCGGACGAATACCTCACCTACGACGAACGCTTCGAGCAGAACTTCCAAATCGTCGGCTGGGTATTCTGGTGGTCCACCCTCAACAACCGCCGCCCACCCGTCCCGCTGGATGACCACCTGCTGGGCTGGGAAGGCGCTGAACCGGAACCGGAGGTGGGCAACTGAGGTGAATGTGGGTATCATGCGCCGCACATTTGGCAGGGAATGGTTTTAAGCTATTACCCTGCCAGGCGATGCGGAGGAGTTCCCGCGGATGCCCCTACTATTCAGCCCGACGCAATGTGGGCTGAGCGATTTGAAGGCTGGTGAGGTTTGTCAAAAACAAGCTGAGGCAGTCACAGAGAAGCCGGCCATAAGCCGGCTTTTTAATGCCCGCCAATCTCGGCTCAATTGTCCAACAGCCGCTGGACAATTGAATGATCAAAAGAGGCCGCTCAGCGACTTGCCGGCCTTGCGCGTCATGGGGCCTGCAAACACGCCACAGCCCGATCGGCCACCATTCTGGCCATCTCCACCAAATGCATCACCGCCCTCTGCGGCGCAGCCACTGGCTCGCCGAGCACCTGCGACGTGGCCAGCGCACAATGCAGCAGCTCAGCCACCTGCACCCAGGCGTCCTCGAAGCTCAGTTCTTCATTGACGGTAAACGGATTGGTCACAGCTGATGACGGTAAATCCGAACAAACGTTATCCATAGCAAAACTCCAATCGATAATTTGGAGCTGCCACTTTCCGCGACTAAACAAAAGGCGGCAGCTGTACGCAGGTTAGTCGACCGGTCGATTGGTAACCCGGCGCACCCGGAGGTGCCCTGCGCACAGCCACCATAAGATGCAGGCGATGGGGTGCCTGACTCATGAATTGCTTATGCGCCAATCGAATCCGGGCGACTAAACCCGGTCACTGAATGTGCAGTGACAATCCGCAGCCTAGTCACCCATTCCCGCTGGCGCAATGCGGTTGGGATTCTCTCGGAAACGTCCTGCAAATGAAAGGGATAGGACCTGCTGGCCATTCAAAGTCAAATCCCCCATCGCTCTTCACATTGATTTTGTGCAACAGACTGCTGCACTAACCATCGTCCTGTTCAAGTTGACAGTAAGACTCATCACAGCCGATTTATCCCTCATCAACCACCCATTAATCTGTGCCCATGTTGAACACAACGCCCAACCAACCTAAACAAAAAAGGATTCAACCATGAGCACTCCAACCTACAACCGCCTCAATAAAGACGACGCCATCGTACTGCTGGTCGACCACCAGACCGGCCTGATCTCCCTGGTGCAGGACTTCTCCCCCAACGAGTTCAAGAACAACGTACTGGCCCTCGCCGACCTGGCCAAGTTCTTCAACCTGCCGACCATCCTCACCACCAGCTTCGAGCAAGGCCCCAACGGCCCGCTGGTGCCGGAGTTGAAGGAGATGTTCCCGGACGCGCCGTATATCGCTCGCCCAGGCCAGATCAATGCGTGGGACAACGAAGACTTCGTCAAGGCGATCAAGGCCACCGGGCGTAAGCAGATCATCATTGCCGGTGTAGTGACGGATGTGTGCGTAGCGTTCCCGACCTTGTCGGCGCTGGCGGAAGGGTTCGAGGTGTTTGTGGTGACGGATGCGTCGGGCACGTTCAATACCACGGTGCAGCAGGCGGCGTGGAGCCGAATGACCCAGGCCGGTGCGCAGTTGATGAACTGGTTTTCGGTGGCGTGTGAGCTGCACCGCGACTGGCGCAACGATATCGAAGGGCTGGGGAATCTGTTGTCCCAGCGTATTCCCAACTATCGCAATTTGATGAATGGGTATGCGGCGTTGACGGCGCAGCAGAAATAAGTAAACCCAGCGTTAAGAAAAGCCTGCTATGAAAGCGGGCTTTTTCACGTCATGCCTACCCTGCCAACAATTGCTCAATCACCACTTCCAGCTTCGCCACGGCTTCCGCCCGTTTTGCAGCAGGTATTTGCCTGACGTTATGCAATTTCCATTGCACGGCAGGCAAACGATCTATTCCCGGCAGGTTCAGCGTCGTCCAGTCCGGCTTTCCCTGTTTGATCGAGATCAGGAAGGCGGCATCCTGCTCACTGAATTGTTGGCGGGTCGCGGCTAACAACGCCTCTCTGGTCGCTTCCAACTGGTCAAGTGTGACGGGCTCTCGCGTCATGCCGGCGAATTCAGCCTGAAACGCGCCCGCTAATGGCTTCCAGCGGGGCGCAAGCAATTCAGCCATGGGCCGGCTGTGGCTGATCAGATACACCAGAAAGCCCTCGAAGATTTCACGTGTCAGCCCTTGCTCCCGAAGCATCCACATCACGTCGAAAAGGTCTCTGGGATGTTGCCGATCCAGTGCATCGCAGATTTTGCCGCCATACAGGTCAGGCAGGGACACCACGGCCACCGAAGCGAATCCGAACGCTTCCTCGACCAGCGGCACTACGTCACGCGCCAACGGTGGATGGACGGTGCCGCGCAGTACTGGCGAAACTTCAATCTTGATTTGGGCCTGGGCGTTCCTTACGAGAATCCGAAGCTCATCGTCTCGATTTCCTTGAATGGTGGCAACGGCTCCGGGAAGCCCCCGCCCTATCGCATCTGTAACCCGCTCCAAGGCCTGGCGAGCGTCGACCAATGCCTGCTTACGATCAGCGCTGGGCAGATACGCCAGGTCTATATCCACCGACAATCGAGGCAGGTCACGTACGAACAGGTTAATCGCCGTGCCTCCCTTCAGCGCGAAACATCGTTCTGCCGCCACGTAAGGAATGACCTGCACCAGCAGACGAACCTGAGCGGCATAACGTGGATCAAGTGGCATTGGCAAAACGCTCCGGAACGGTAATAAGGAACTCTTTATCGAGTCGACCGCCCCGGATGATTTGCCGCTTGCCCTTGCCTGGATCAATGCTGGAACGGTCTATTCGCTCGTACCAGGTATGAGCCGCATTGCGCGCCAGCACAAAGAACACACGTTTGACGCGGATGGAGTTGCACGCTTCAAGCAGCTTCTGCAGGCGCCTGGGGCTCAACGTGGTAAGACCGTTCATCACATCGGCCACACCGCTGAACAGCATCTCGTCGGCGCTTTGGTGAATAAGCTCGAGCACCGCACGTTCCGGGGTGGAGATTTTTAGCGCGAATTGGCGGTAAGGTATTTGGAAAACTTGTAACGCCATATCTTCCAGCCCTGTGAAGAGCGCGCCCGGATGGAAGTTCATCTGCGCTTCCCATTCATGCTTGCGAAACCAACCGGGAAGAACGGCGCCTGAGGTGCCAAATAAATCAACGGTTTCTTTTCCAAACGTCAGGTAATGACTGTAACCGGCCAGGCTCAACGCCGTCGCGCCGCCCGGCCAGGTCTGCATCGTTGCACCCTGTTGCAATGCGAAAATACCGCCGTGCCAGTCGATACTGTCGCCGGTGCGTTTCCAGGCACCATGACCCACACGCTCAACCCAGCCTGTTTGCTGATATTTCTGAATGAGGTTGGGGCCGACTCCCTGCTCGTGAAGCCATGCCTGAGTGACGATCGTGCCCGACGGCCAATCTGCGAGAAGACGGTTTATTTTCATGAAAAATATATCCCTATAAGGGTATTTATAGGATGAATATTAAACCATGATGCCGCTTCGGGGATCACTTTCTCCGCCTTTTATTGTCACCTAATAGTAGGCAGTAAGACTCCCTCCACCCCGATTTATCCTCCATCAACCACCCATTAATCTGTGCCCATGTTGAACACAACGCCCAACCAACCCAAATAAAAAAGGATTCAACCATGAACACTCCAATCTACAACCGCCTCAACATTAGCCGCGCAAATCGCCGAGTTGCAGCGGATGTAAGCCGGTTTGAATGCGTTTGAAACCCAGCTGAAATGCGCTCAAGGCACTGTTCGTCAATCAGCAGCGTCGCTATCTGAAGTGATCCGGGGGCACACGTCGACATCGAAAATTACCCGCCTTTTGTAAGCGCAATCTGATTTTTCAAACCGCTCATCCAGCCGCCTTTCGCTGCGGCAGACTCCGACGCCTTGCCTTCTGCCGAGACGTCATGGATGACCCACGCTGCCCACATCACCTCGATCGAATATGAGCTGGATACTTTCCATCGGAGCCTGACGATTTATCGCCAGCAAATGGGTGCCTGGTATTCCCGAGCACTGGATTCGGTGAGCCATGCTGCGGATATGCCGTCGCTGCTGGGGATGGACCGGGTGTTGCAGGCCGGGGATTCGCAGCATTCGGTGAGCCATACCGACGCGGATTTCTCTACCGTGGCTCGTTGCCCGGTGGGTGGCGTGCTTAAGATCCAGAGCAGGTTCGAGTCGCTGTATGACGTACCGATTGGCGACATCCCCGTTGAGGTGACCCGCCTGGATGACGGCAGTTCAGCAGTGATCATGCTCGATGAACACGGCGAGGGTTCGCACTATTGCGCCGCCGGCGGGCGCTATCAAGTTCGGGTTCAAGGCGGTGTTTCAGCGCAGCAAGTGGATGCCTTGTTCGCCTCTTATGCCGGACTGACAGCAGACCTGGAGCAATGGCTGCGCGATCAGTGGATGGACTTCAAGCCGCATTGGCAGCAATCCACGGCCAGTGCAATTGGCAGCGGCATACTGGCGGGCAGTAGGGCGGCGATCGGTGAGGTGTGGGACAGCATAAAGCTGGTGCAGTCGATCCTTGAAGATCCGTTGCAGTACGTAGAGCACTTGGGAGCCCAAGCAGCCAAGTTGGCGCAAATCGCCAGCGATGCACCCAAAATCATGGAACACGCGATGTTGCTGGCCAGTGATGAGGCGGCGCTGTTCCTTCTGGTGCGCACCGCGTTGGTCTGGCTGGATGCATTGCCGCCGGGCCAGATCGCGCAAGTGGCTGCAGGGTTGATCGTGTCGCTGCTGATTGATCTGGTGATTGGCGCGGTACTGACCATCGCCTTACCGGCGGCGGGTGTGGCTTATTTGAGCTTGCGGCTGGGCAAGTATGGCGCTCGGATTGTTGAGGCTGCGGTTGGCTTCATACAGAGCATGCTGGCGATTCTGACCAAGTTTATGCAGGCGGTGGATCGCTATAAAGCGGTGGCGGTTCGAGGGGTGGTCGGTGGGCTGAAGCAGGGCACCCTGCAGATGCGCTGGAAGGCTCGGCAGAACGCGGTGCTGCTGCATAAAGAGCATGTAGATGATGCGCCTACCTCGGCTAAAAATCCGGCTGGGGATACTGCTGCCTCTGCGGACAAGACCGTTACTCACGGTTGCCCGGTGTCGATGGTCACCGGCGAGGAACTGCTGACCCTGACCGACGGAGCGCTGGATGGCATCTTGCCGTTCGAGTGGACGCGCTTGTATCGCACCAGTGCGGTGGACGTGAATTGCGGGTTGGGGTTTGGCTGGAGTCATGCGCTGGCGCACAGGCTTTCTGTGTCGGGCGATTCGGTGGTGTGGACCGACCATGAGAATCGCTCGACCACCCTGCCCTTGCCGACGGCGGCTCGGCCGGCGATTACCAACAGCCTGGCGGAAGCGGCGATCTACTTGGGGTCTGCGCCTGACGAGTTGGTGCTGGCCCAGTCTTCCCGGTTTTATCACTTTTGCGACGGTGTGCTGACGGCGATCAGCGATGCGTATGACAACCGATTGCGCATTGTCCGGGATCGGTTGGGGCGTATTGAGCGACTGGATAACGGTGCGGGCCGTTCGCTTTTTTTGCGGTATGAATTCGACCGCATCGTGGCGGTGGACTACCAGGTGCATCGCGCCAAAGGCCATGAACCCTTCGTTTGGGTGACCGAGCAGAACGTCGTTTCCTACGCCTATGACGACGCCGGACGACTGGTGTCGGCAACCAATGCCGTCGGTGAACGCGAGGTTTATCGGTACGACGAACAGCACATCATTCTTGAGCGGCAATTGGCCGGTGGGGCGAGTTTCTTTTGGGCGTGGGAAAGGTCTGGTAAAGCCGCGCGCTGTGTCCGGCACTGGGCCAGTTTTTCGCAGATGGACACGCGCTATGTATGGAGCGATGACGGCAGCGTCAACGTGCACAACGCCGATGGTAGCCAGGAAGTGTACGTGCATGACGACCGGGCGCGACTGGTACAGCGCATCGATCCCGACGGCGCCCGGCATTTCAAATCCTACGACGACAAGGGCCGACTGACCGTCGAGCAGGACCCGCTGGGCGCGGTGACGGCGTATCAGTACGACGAAGCCG
>NZ_CVTU01000077.1:0-57959 GCF_900004965.1 Pseudomonas sp. 44 R 15 | reverse complement strand
GAGAAATTCGAATTTTCGGCGAATGTTGTCTTCACAGTATAACCAGATTGCTTGGGGTTATATGGTCAAGTGAAGAAGCGCATACGGTGGATGCCTTGGCAGTCAGAGGCGATGAAAGACGTGGTAGCCTGCGAAAAGCTTCGGGGAGTCGGCAAACAGACTTTGATCCGGAGATGTCTGAATGGGGGAACCCAGCCATCATAAGATGGTTATCTTACGCTGAATACATAGGCGTAAGAGGCGAACCAGGGGAACTGAAACATCTAAGTACCCTGAGGAAAAGAAATCAACCGAGATTCCCTTAGTAGTGGCGAGCGAACGGGGACTAGCCCTTAAGTGGCTTTGAGATTAGCGGAACGCTCTGGAAAGTGCGGCCATAGTGGGTGATAGCCCTGTACGCGAAAATCTCTTAGTCATGAAATCGAGTAGGACGGAGCACGAGAAACTTTGTCTGAATATGGGGGGACCATCCTCCAAGGCTAAATACTACTGACTGACCGATAGTGAACTAGTACCGTGAGGGAAAGGCGAAAAGAACCCCGGAGAGGGGAGTGAAATAGATCCTGAAACCGTATGCGTACAAGCAGTGGGAGCCCACTTTGTTGGGTGACTGCGTACCTTTTGTATAATGGGTCAGCGACTTATTTTCAGTGGCGAGCTTAACCGAATAGGGGAGGCGTAGCGAAAGCGAGTCTTAATAGGGCGTCTAGTCGCTGGGAATAGACCCGAAACCGGGCGATCTATCCATGGGCAGGTTGAAGGTTGGGTAACACTAACTGGAGGACCGAACCGACTACCGTTGAAAAGTTAGCGGATGACCTGTGGATCGGAGTGAAAGGCTAATCAAGCTCGGAGATAGCTGGTTCTCCTCGAAAGCTATTTAGGTAGCGCCTCATGTATCACTGTAGGGGGTAGAGCACTGTTTCGGCTAGGGGGTCATCCCGACTTACCAAACCGATGCAAACTCCGAATACCTACAAGTGCCGAGCATGGGAGACACACGGCGGGTGCTAACGTCCGTCGTGAAAAGGGAAACAACCCAGACCGTCAGCTAAGGTCCCAAAGTTATGGTTAAGTGGGAAACGATGTGGGAAGGCTTAGACAGCTAGGAGGTTGGCTTAGAAGCAGCCACCCTTTAAAGAAAGCGTAATAGCTCACTAGTCGAGTCGGCCTGCGCGGAAGATGTAACGGGGCTCAAACCATACACCGAAGCTACGGGTATCACGTAAGTGATGCGGTAGAGGAGCGTTCTGTAAGCCTGTGAAGGTGAGTTGAGAAGCTTGCTGGAGGTATCAGAAGTGCGAATGCTGACATGAGTAACGACAATGGGTGTGAAAAACACCCACGCCGAAAGACCAAGGTTTCCTGCGCAACGTTAATCGACGCAGGGTTAGTCGGTCCCTAAGGCGAGGCTGAAAAGCGTAGTCGATGGAAAACAGGTTAATATTCCTGTACTTCTGGTTATTGCGATGGAGGGACGGAGAAGGCTAGGCCAGCTTGGCGTTGGTTGTCCAAGTTTAAGGTGGTAGGCTGGAATCTTAGGTAAATCCGGGATTCTAAGGCCGAGAGCTGATGACGAGTCATCTTTTAGATGACGAAGTGGTTGATGCCATGCTTCCAAGAAAAGCTTCTAAGCTTCAGGTAACCAGGAACCGTACCCCAAACCGACACAGGTGGTTGGGTAGAGAATACCAAGGCGCTTGAGAGAACTCGGGTGAAGGAACTAGGCAAAATGGCACCGTAACTTCGGGAGAAGGTGCGCCGGTGAGGGTGAAGGACTTGCTCCGTAAGCTCATGCCGGTCGAAGATACCAGGCCGCTGCGACTGTTTATTAAAAACACAGCACTCTGCAAACACGAAAGTGGACGTATAGGGTGTGACGCCTGCCCGGTGCCGGAAGGTTAATTGATGGGGTTAGCTAACGCGAAGCTCTTGATCGAAGCCCCGGTAAACGGCGGCCGTAACTATAACGGTCCTAAGGTAGCGAAATTCCTTGTCGGGTAAGTTCCGACCTGCACGAATGGCGTAACGATGGCGGCGCTGTCTCCACCCGAGACTCAGTGAAATTGAAATCGCTGTGAAGATGCAGTGTATCCGCGGCTAGACGGAAAGACCCCGTGAACCTTTACTATAGCTTTGCACTGGACTTTGAATTTGCTTGTGTAGGATAGGTGGGAGGCTTTGAAGCGTGGACGCCAGTCTGCGTGGAGCCAACCTTGAAATACCACCCTGGCAACTTTGAGGTTCTAACTCAGGTCCGTTATCCGGATCGAGGACAGTGTATGGTGGGTAGTTTGACTGGGGCGGTCTCCTCCTAAAGAGTAACGGAGGAGTACGAAGGTGCGCTCAGACCGGTCGGAAATCGGTCGTAGAGTATAAAGGCAAAAGCGCGCTTGACTGCGAGACAGACACGTCGAGCAGGTACGAAAGTAGGTCTTAGTGATCCGGTGGTTCTGTATGGAAGGGCCATCGCTCAACGGATAAAAGGTACTCCGGGGATAACAGGCTGATACCGCCCAAGAGTTCATATCGACGGCGGTGTTTGGCACCTCGATGTCGGCTCATCACATCCTGGGGCTGAAGCCGGTCCCAAGGGTATGGCTGTTCGCCATTTAAAGTGGTACGCGAGCTGGGTTTAGAACGTCGTGAGACAGTTCGGTCCCTATCTGCCGTGGACGTTTGAGATTTGAGAGGGGCTGCTCCTAGTACGAGAGGACCGGAGTGGACGAACCTCTGGTGTTCCGGTTGTCACGCCAGTGGCATTGCCGGGTAGCTATGTTCGGAATAGATAACCGCTGAAAGCATCTAAGCGGGAAACTAGCCTCAAGATGAGATCTCACTGGAACCTTGAGTTCCCTGAAGGGCCGTCGAAGACTACGACGTTGATAGGTTGGGTGTGTAAGCGCTGTGAGGCGTTGAGCTAACCAATACTAATTGCCCGTGAGGCTTGACCATATAACACCCAAGCAATTTGACTACTCTAACGAGCATCAGATTGCGGTGTGTGAAGACGAGATGAACCGAAAGTTCGACGCTCACAAAACACCGACAGCTGTCACATACCCAATTTGCTGAAGCGAGGCCATAAGGTCACGACTCAGTACCCGAATTTCTTGACGACCATAGAGCATTGGAACCACCTGATCCCATCCCGAACTCAGCAGTGAAACGATGCATCGCCGATGGTAGTGTGGGGTTTCCCCATGTGAGAGTAGGTCATCGTCAAGATTAAATTCCAGAACCCCTGTTTGCTAACGCAAACAGGGGTTTTGTTTTGGGCGCTCGAAAAGCCTGCGCATCGAACAGGCTCACCCTCTATGGATCGCTCTATTCAGGGCTTTTATCGCAGATATCCAAACACCAGTCGAACCTTGCACCTGATCCAGGTTCACAGGTGGTGCGCGGTATATTTATCTGCCCGCTATGTACCTTTCAGCCACGCAGTCAGCGTCTGAGCTTAAGCAAAATAATCCCTGGAAAAGGCTAATGCCGCCTGTCCGGACCCGACCAACGCGGACTATCATGCGATAGCCCTGTCCCCTCACTGCAAGGAGCCGCTCGGAACGCCGATGCGCCAGATCTGGAAATCTTTTCGAGCCCTTTATTTCGCCTCCTTGATGATGCTGATCGGCTCCGGCCTGCTCAGTACTTATTTAGCCTTGCGACTGGCGGCTGACCATGTCGACAGCCTGTGGGTGGGTGCGTTGATGGCGGCCAACTACTTTGGCCTGGTGCTGGGCGGCAAGATCGGGCACCGCTTGATCGCTCGTGTCGGGCATATACGCGCCTACGCGACCTGCGCCGGGATCGTCGGCGCGGCTGTGCTGGGGCACGGTTTGATCGATTGGCTGCCTGCCTGGATCGTCCTGCGGGTGATCGTGGGCCTGGGGATGATGTGCCAGTACATGGTCATTGAAAGCTGGCTCAATGAGCAGGCGGAGGCCAAGCAGCGTGGCGTAGTGTTCAGCGGCTATATGATCGCTTCCTACCTCGGTCTCGTACTGGGCCAGCTGATACTGGTCATGCATCCCCATCTGGGGCTTGAACTGCTGATGCTGGTCGCGCTGTGCTTTGCCCTGTGCCTGGTGCCGGTGGCCATGACCCGACGTATTCACCCCGCACCGCTGCATCCGGCGCCGATGGAGCCGCGTTTCTTTATCAAGCGCGTGCCACAGTCCCTCAGCACGGTGCTGGGGGCTGGACTGATCGTGGGCTCGTTCTATGGCCTGGCGCCGCTCTATGCCTCCCAGCAGGGGTTGACGACCGAGCAAGTCGGCCTGTTCATGGGCTCCTGCATTTTTGCGGGACTGCTCGTGCAGTGGCCGCTGGGCTGGTTGTCCGACCGCTATGACCGCGCGCTGCTGATCCGCTGCTTTGCCTTGTGTCTGGCAGTGGCGGCATTGCCCTTGGCGATCATGACTCAGGTTCCGTTGGAAGTGCTGTTCGTAGCGGGCTTCTTTTGTTCACTTGTGCAGTTTTGTCTGTACCCGTTGGCCGTGGCTTTTTCCAACGACCACGTAGAAGGTGATCGCCGGGTCTCGCTGACGGCCATGTTGCTGGTGACTTACGGAGTGGGCGCCAGTATCGGCCCGCTTCTGGCAGGTGTGGTGATGAAGCTGTTCGGCAGCCAGATGCTGTACGCGTTTTTCAGCCTCTGCGCGTTGATCCTGGTATGGCGCATACGGCCGAAGGCGGTGACCAACTTGCATCAGGTAGACGATGCGCCGCTGCATCACGTGGCGATGCCTGACAGTATGTCCAGCTCGCCGTTGGTGGCAGCCCTTGACCCGCGGGTAGATGAACAGGTGGTGCAAGAGCAGATGCAGGCCACTGTTCCTGAACCGGACCCAGAACCTGTCGTCGACGAGCCGGCTGTCGAGGTAGCGCCTGAGTCGACAGACTCGGAAGACCATCCCCACGACTTGAGCAGAGCGCGCCCCTGAACGGAAAACGGGCAGACCCTATCAGGATCTGCCCGTTTTCACTTCAGCGTTCGAGGCTTAAAAGTCGTCGTCCTTGTCGAAGCGTCGAGCTTCACGCTGCAGCTGATACACAAAGCGTTCTACCTGGCGCTGCACCAAACCGCTCATGTTATGAAAGCGCACGCCGGCAAACGTGGTGTTGATCCTGTCTTCGAAATGCAGGTAACGCAACTCGACAGCGGTAGTCATGTTGCCGAATGGCAGCGCGGCGATGAAGCGGTCGTAGACCTGCCCCAGTTGCAGGCGTTCGGCGATGTCGCCTTCAAAGCGCAATTTGCATCCAGTGGCGGAAATGTCCAGCAACTTGCCGTTGACCGGAGCCTTGAGCTTTTCGCCGCCCAATTCGATATTGACCAACTGCGCCAATTTCAGTGCCGCGCGAAATGCATTGCGACGCTGATGATAGACCACCTCACCGGGCATGCTGCCACTGTAGATACGGTGACCATCCTTCTCGCTGATGCTCAGCGTGCCGTTACTCTCCCAGGCGACCCGGACACCGTCATGAAAACCTTCGACGCGGAAGGGTTCGCCATTTTCGAGGTGACGTTCACCGTCACGCGGAATCATTTCGTCCAGCACCAGCGTCTTGCTGTCCCGGTCGATGTCCACAAGGTAGCTTTGGAAGCGTTGGCTGCGTTCGTGGAAAGTGATGATCAATGGATCATGGCTTTCCTGGAGCATCCGCAGCGTGCTGGCGATTTCCAAAGGTGTGGTAAGAACCTTGGGTGGCTGCGGTGCATCTTCCGCATTAAGGGCGTTGAACACGGTTGTTCCATCTCCAGGAAAATACGACTACACGCAAGAACCGGCATTTTGCCAGTATGTAGCGCACCTTGGATAGGCCGCGCTTTGAACCGCTGTCAGGCTTGGCTGCGGGTGCTTGGCTTGACCAGGCGTGAAGTGGACCCCTGGGCGTTATACAGGGCCGGGGGCTCGCCGCCGTGAAGAATACGTAACTGATTGGCCGTGGTGGCTTGCTGTAGCTGAATCGACTGGCCGTTGAGCAGATTGGCTTCCTGGCACTGGGTGAGCAGGTGATTGAGCGCTTTGCTTTGCGTCAGCAACTGATCGCCGACCGAGGAATGGCTTGCCAACTGTGCCAGGCCGTCGTGATCGGCGGGCAGGCCCAGGCTGTTGAGGATCTCGCTGCGCTTCGTGCCGTGCTGTTCGAGCAGCACAATCAGCGATTGTTTGCGCGCGAGTATTTCTTCGAGCAAAGGCATATCCCGGCCATACAGGGCCAGGGACTCTTCTTTTAGCAGCTCGAGCAGTTGTTGCGTCGGCGCCAGATCATCAATGATCAGTTGAAGCAAATGTTCGTCGTGGTGCATGGCTGGCCTTGGGTTTTAAGCGTCCAGAAGCCCAGCGCAGGCCTTTGCCTAGCGCTCGGCTTCGAAGTTAAGCAGCTTGCTGGCTACACGGTTGCTGTCGACTGTGTAACTGCCATCGGCGATAGCCTGTTTCAACTCGGCCACGCGGGCTTTATTGACAACCGGTTGATCGCGCAGCGAGTCAGTGACCTTCTGCAACTGCTGAGCCTCATTACTCAGGTGAACCGACTCCCCACTCTGGCTCGCACTCGCCTGCTCTGCCTTGGCCGGCAGGGGCTGGGACTTGGCTTCCACGTTTTCCTTGCCGGCAGTACGCGTAGTGCCTGACGTCGTCGGGGTGTTATTTAAACGGCTGAAATCAATGACCATGATCAAAAAACCTCTGGGTATTTGGACGCTTGCCATGTTTTCGGCAATACCCGGACAAACTTTAGGCGCGAATGACAATAAATCTCCGCACGGAGCACTCTATGCACAGTGTAGGAAAACCTGGCGCCCCGTACCAGTCATCTATAACGCCACCTCGACTTGGCCCGGAGCTGTCACTCGCGCCTTGATCACGCGGTTGGAGTTGAGGTTCTTGACGCGAATCTGTTCGCTCATGCCACCGTTGGACAGCGCTTCCCCCGGCATTTTTACGTTCAACCCGCCGCTGCTGGCGGAAATCACGACCTGGTCACCTTTACGAATGACTTCAGCCTGCTCCAGGTGAACCAGGGTAATCACTTGGTCGGTGACCACTGGTCGGGTGAGCCGCTGCCCGATCGCCTGGTCCAAGGAGGTCAGGTAACCCTGGTTGATCAGGCTGATATCCCGTTCACGCAGTGCAACGTCGTCATCGCCAATGATGCCGGTGCGCTTCAACGGCCGTGCCACCACGACGACGTCGCGGAACAATTTGACTTGAGCCGGTACAAACACCGTCCAGGGTGAGGCGCCTTCACAGCGTACTTTTACGGTGACACGGCCAATGGGCTGGGCCGGGCTTTCCAGGGTGGCTGTCAATTCCTTGTCACACATCGGCATGCGCAGGCGCGGGTCCAACTGATTGACCTGGATCTCATAGCGCCCCGGTGTCTGGGTGGTCTCCAGATAATCTTCTACAGTGTATTCAAGAAAGCCCTGGGTGACGCCGATAAGGAGATCAGGCAGGGTGACGTTGTCGGCGCGAGCGGTGACGCCCACGCCCCAGACAAGCAGCGCCATCGCGGCGCAGAGCAGTCTGCGATACTTTGGGCGGCAAGCGCGTCGGGAAACTGTCGTTTTAATATCCATAGCCAACCAAATAGCAAAGCTCGTGCCGTTTAGTGTTGGGTACGCATCGTACCTCTGGGATTTAGGAGTCTGGGCATGGCAGGTGTAATGGATTCAGTAAACCAGCGCACACAGCTGGTAGGGCAGAATCGCCTGGAGTTGTTGCTTTTTCGCCTGGACGGCAAGCAGCTGTACGGGATCAACGTGTTTAAAGTGCGCGAAGTGCTGCAGTGTCCCAAGCTGACGATCATGCCCAAGTCCAGTCCGGTGGTGTGTGGCGTTGCCAATATACGTGGCGCGACCATCCCCATTCTTGACTTGGCAATGGCCACCGGGTCCTCTGGTTTGCAGGACCGCGAGAGCCCGTTCGTGATCATTACCGAGTACAACACCAAGACCCAGGGGTTTCTGGTGCGCTCGGTGGAACGTATCGTCAACATGAACTGGGAAGAGATTCATCCGCCGCCCAAGGGCACCGGGCGCGATCATTACCTCACGGCGGTGACGCGGGTGGATAACCAGTTGGTCGAGATCATCGACGTGGAGAAAATCCTCGCCGAGGTCGCGCCCACCTCGGAAACGATTTCCGTCGGGGTCGTGGATGCCGAGACGGCACACAAGGCGGTATCCCTGCGCGTGTTGACCGTGGACGACTCCTCTGTCGCGCGCAAGCAGGTCACGCGTTGCCTGCAAACCGTTGGCGTCGAGGTCGTAGCCCTTAATGATGGGCGCCAAGCCTTGGATTACCTGCGCAAGTTGGTGGACGAGGGCAAGAAGCCGGAAGAAGAGTTCCTGATGATGATTTCCGACATTGAAATGCCGGAAATGGACGGATACACCCTCACGGCTGAAATACGCAACGATCCACGCATGCAAAAATTGCACATCATCCTGCATACTTCGTTGTCGGGGGTATTCAATCAGGCCATGGTCAAGAAGGTCGGTGCAGATGACTTCCTGGCCAAATTCCGGCCTGATGACCTCGCATCCCGGGTAGTCGACCGGATCAAGGCAGCAGATCACGGCTAGGGGCATTTCTCCTGGCGGTCACACGATTTAAGAGGCGGTACCATTGTCTACGGGTAATTTGGATTTCGAACAGTTCCGGGTCTTCCTGGAAAAAGCCTGTGGCATATTGCTCGGTGAAAACAAGCAGTACCTGGTATCCAGCCGTCTCAACAAGCTGATGGAACAGCAGGGCATCAAATCCCTGGGTGAGCTGGTCCAGCGTATCCAGGGGCAGCCGCGCAGCGGGCTCAAGGAGATGGTGGTCGATGCCATGACCACCAACGAAACCTTATGGTTTCGCGATACCTACCCCTTTGAGGTGCTCAAGAACAAAGTGCTGCCCGAAGCCATCAAGGCCAGCCCGGGCCAGCGCCTGCGCATCTGGTCGGCGGCATGCTCCTCGGGACAGGAACCTTATTCGATCTCCATGACCATCGACGAGTTCGAGCGGACCAACATGGGCCAGTTGAAAGCCGGCGCGCAAATTGTGGCGACGGACCTCTCCGGCAGCATGCTCACCAACTGCAAGACCGGTGAGTACGACAGCCTGGCCCTGGGCCGAGGCCTGTCCCAGGAACGTTTGCAGCGCTATTTTGACCCGAAGGGGGCAGGGCGCTGGGCGATCAAGGCGCCGATCAAGAACCGCGTCGAGTTCCGCTCGTTCAACTTGCTCGACAGCTACGCCAGCCTGGGCAAGTTCGACATGGTGTTCTGTCGCAACGTGCTGATCTACTTCTCGGCCGAAGTGAAGAAGGACATCCTTTTGCGCATCCATGGCACGCTCAAGCGCGGCGGGTATCTATTCCTTGGCGCGTCGGAAGCCTTGAACGGCTTGCCGGACCACTACCAGATGGTGCAGTGCAGCCCGGGAATCATCTACCAGGCCAAATAACAACATTTACCCGGTAAAAAGTGTGGGAGGGGGCTTGCCCCCGATGGCGGTGGGTCAGTCAGCTATTCATGACATGACACACCGCTATCGGGGGCAAGCCCCCTCCCACATTTGTTTCGCGGCACTTTCAACGGTAGCGGCAATCCTTCCATTGCCGCTTTACTGGCGCCACGCGGAAAGCACTTGCCGCTTTTCTGGCATTGCCGCCGGCAATTTCTCTGCAAGCCCTTGATATACGGGGCTTGGTCACATTGGCATGCACCTTGCTATAACCCTGCTAACGAACAGCAGGTCAGCCTAAAGGTTTCCGCCATGAGCATCAGCTTCGATAAAGCGCTCGGTATCCACGAAAAAGCCCTGGGCTTCCGCGCCCAGCGTGCCGAAGTCCTGGCCAACAACATTGCCAACGCCGACACCCCGAACTACAAGGCTCGGGACCTGGACTTCTCCGCCGTGCTCGCCGCACAGCAGGACAAGACCAAAAACGGCGCCTTCGCCTTGAACATGACCAACAGCCGTCATATTGAAGCGCAAGGCCTGAGCAGTGGTGACGAGTCGCTGCTGTATCGCACGCCGATGCAGCCGTCGATCGACCAGAACACCGTTGATGCTCAACTGGAACAATCGAACTACGCCGAAAACTCGGTGAACTTCCAGGCCAGCTTCACCCTGCTCAACAGCAAATTCAAAGGGCTGATGTCAGCCCTGCGTGGAGAATAAGCCATGTCCCTGTCCAGTGTTTTCAATATTGCCGGCAGTGGCATGAGCGCGCAGACCACGCGTTTGAACACCGTCGCCAGTAACATCGCCAACGCCGAGACCGTGTCTTCGAGCATTGACCAGACTTACCGCGCCCGTCATCCGGTATTTGCCACCATGTTCCAGGGCGGCCAGGGCGGCGGCAGTGATTCGCTGTTCCAGAACCAGGATGCCGCCGGGCAAGGCGTGCAGGTACTGGGTGTGGTCGAGGACCAGAGCAACCTCGAAGCGCGTTACGAGCCCAATCATCCGGCAGCGAACGAAAAGGGTTATGTCTACTACCCCAACGTCAACGTGGTCGAGGAGATGGCCGACATGATTTCCGCCAGCCGTTCGTTCCAGACCAACGCGGAAATGATGAACACCGCCAAAACCATGATGCAGAAGGTCCTGACCCTGGGTCAGTGATAAGGGGCGCCAAATAATGGCCATCGTTGATACGTCGAACAACACGGCAGTCCAGGACCTGTTCAACTCCAAGGTCAAGGACGCTTCAAACAATGTAGCGAATGTTTCCAAGGCTGCCACCGGCAACCAGGCGTTGGGCAAGGATGCATTCCTGCAACTGCTGGTCACCCAGCTGAAAAACCAGAACCCGTTGTCGCCACAGGACAACGGTGCCTTCGTGGCGCAGTTGGCCCAGTTCAGCAGCCTGGAAGGCATCAACACCCTGAACGACTCGGTAAACAACATCTCGAGCAACTTCAGCTCGTCGCAGGCGCTGCAGGCTTCGTCGCTGGTGGGACGTTCGATCATCACCCAGACCGACAAGGCACTGGTCGATACCAGCAAGAGCATGAACGGGTCGGTGGCGGTAACGGCGGCAACGGGCAACGTCTCGATCAAGATCACCGACAAGGACGGCAACGTGGTGCGCACCCTCGATATGGGCGCCCAGAGCGCGGGTTCGTCGGACTTCATCTGGGATGGCAAAAACGATAAGGGTGAGGTTGCCCCAGCCGGCACTTACACCTTCGCGGCCTCCGCCAAGAGCGACAAGGGCGACGCGGTTGCCCTGGCTACTTCACTGCCGGCAACGGTGACCAGCGTGACGCTGAGCAAGACTGGTGGCGAAATGCTGTTGAACCTTGCAGGCGGCATGGGCAGCGTCAAGCTGTCGCAAATTCAGACTATCGGTACATAGAGCCGGCTAACAACGGCAGAGGGAGAGAAACATGTCTTTTAATATCGGCCTTAGCGGCCTCTATGCGGCCAACAAACAACTGGACGTGACCGGCAACAACATTGCCAACGTGGCGACCACTGGTTTCAAGTCGTCCCGTGCAGAGTTCGCGGACATCTACGCGGCGTCCAAACTGGGCACCGGGAAGAACAGCATCGGCAATGGCGTGAACCTGGCGGCGGTGTCGCAGCAATTCACCCAGGGTGACGTGAATGGCAGCGGCGGCATCCTGGACATGGCGATCCAGGGCGGCGGTTTCTTCGTGCAGAAGGGCAGTGACGGTTCGCTGGAATACACCCGCAGCGGTGCGTTCCGTGCCGACAAAGACGGCTACATCACCAACAACAGCGGTACCTCGCGCCTGCAAGGCTACGCGGCGGATGATAACGGAAAAATCAACAAGGGCGGCCTGACCGACCTGCAACTGAACCTGACGAACCTGCCGCCCAAGGCCTCCACCAAAGTGGACTCCGCCAGTAACCTGAACTCCTCGGAGCCGGTGATCGATCAAACGGCCAAGCCATTCGATCCCACCAAGACCGATACCTTTACCACGCAATACAGCACCACCTTGTACGATTCCCAGGGCAACGCTCACCCGATGGTGCAGTACCTGGTGAAAACCGACGGCAACAAGTGGAATGCCTACACCCTGATCGACGGCCGCAACCCTGACGGTTCTTCCCCGACGGGCACCCCATCGACCCCACCTGTGGCGTCGACCCTGACCTTCGATGGCGCGGGCAAACTCACCAGTGTGGTGACCGGTGGTGTATCCGATAAGACCCTCACCGTTGCCGGTTGGGTCCCGGGCACGGTGACCAATGGTGTGTGGAAGGCCAACGGTGCGAATGCCAACCCGGGTGGGATTGCGGTCAACATGGCCAACATCACCCAGTACAACTCGGCCACCTACCGTAACCCTCCGGTGACCGATGGCTATGCCACCGGCCAGATCACCGGCCTGAAGATCGACGGCAGCGGCGTATTGTTCGCCACTTTCAGCAACCAGCAGAGCAAGGCTATCGGCCAGATCTCGCTGGCCAGCTTCAACAACGAACAAGGCCTGCAACCCGCCGGCAGCACCACCTGGAAAGAAACCTTCGCGTCGGGCCAACCGGGTTATGACACCCCGCAATCCGGCACCCTGGGCTCGATCGTGGCCAACTCCCTGGAGAACTCCAACGTCAACCTGACCAATGAGTTGGTGGACCTGATCAAGGCCCAGAGCAACTACCAGGCGAACGCCAAGACCATCTCCACCCAGAGCACCATCATGCAGACCATCATTCAGATGACGTGATGCGCCGGCGCTCCACAGGAAGCCCCTCGTAAGAGGGGCTTTTTTGTGCCCGTAGGAAAAGTGTCGGCGACATATAGGGTTACGCGCAGACATGCGCCGCACGGAACGCGGCATGCCCGCCTTGCCACTGATCGGATCATAGCCGAGAGGCTCAGCCATCATAGGGGGCGGGGATATGTGGGGGACAGGTGTTTTCGCAGCCGATAGCAAGCGCGCAGGACCGCTACATGTCAGGGTTGCGGATCAGTCGAAACCGGTAGCGCCTGACGCCGACAAGGCAACGGTTAAAACCCTGCTTAACCAACTGTTTGAGGCGCAGCAGTCGGGCAAGACGCAGACAGTTCAGGACACGCGCGACAAGTTGAATGCGCTGCGTGAGAAGTTGGGGGACGAGAAGTTCAAGGCGATTCTCGAGCAGCTCAAGAGCGATGTCAGTGAAGCCTGGTGGGCTTGGTTGAAGGCGCTCTTTCCAGAATTGTTTGCGGATGAAGACGGCCCCTCTCCCGCTCCTTCTCCTACGCCGCCAGGTGGTGGTGGCGGCGTGAATCGAGCGGATTTTGGCCCTCGTGACTCGATGAGCGACTTGCCGATCACCAGCGGCGCTAGCCATTTTGACTATAGAGTAGATAACAGCAATCCTGGTGTTGCACCCAAAAATATCTGGAGTGGCTTCAGCCAAGGCTTCACCGGAAATTGTGTCACCGTTTCAGCAATAAAGGCTGCAATGCAGCAGTTCGGCCAAAAACCTACCGATGTGTTTAAAAATGTAGCGGAGGCGGGTAATGGTTGGGATGTGGTGATGCGAGATGGTGTGCAGGTCCATGTATCCAAAGACGAACTGAAGCAGGCCGCCCGTTTCGCTAATTTCAGAGGCGATGATGCCTCGATGATGACTGATGCGAACTTCATGTATGCCGCAAGTGCCAAGCGGGCGCAGAAGGAAGGGAATGACGGGAAGACCAACCTCAGCTTTTATGAAGCAATGCGCACTCTCAACGATGGAGAGGTGGCTCGTGAAGGTCTGGATCGTTTAGGGCTGCGTGGGCTATATCGGCAAGGTACTCATGCTGATTTCGCCAATGGAAAAATAGGTACTGTGGAATATAAAAGCCATTCCATGGCAGTTATCGGTAATCGGGTCGAGCTATGGGGAAAGCGCGGAGGGGTTCCGGAGCCTGGCATAGTCAGTGTATTTATATAAGCAGTCAAAAGAAAAACCCCGGTAAATCCATTTAAAGCCTGGAGTTACCGGGGTTTTTCATTTGCCTTTAGCCGCTAGCAAGCTCTGCGGCCTATTGGCAAGCCTCACAATCCGGCTCATCAATCGCACACGCCTTCGGCACTGGCGCAGGTCCAGCTGGCGCGGCGAGAACCGAGTCATCACCATGGTTGCCGCTGGAAACGGCGTTCAGCTTGCCAGTGTTGATGGTCGACTTCTCGGTGCTGGTCGCGGCCAGGGCACGGAGGTAGTAAGTGGTTTTCAGGCCACGGTACCACGCCATGCGGTAGGTCACGTCGAGCTTCTTGCCCGAAGCACCGGCGATGTAGAGGTTCAGGGACTGCGCCTGGTCGATCCACTTCTGACGACGGCTGGCGGCGTCAACGATCCACTTGGTGTCCACTTCGAACGCGGTTGCGTAGAGCTCTTTGAGTTCCTGCGGGATGCGCTCGATCTGTTGCACGGAACCATCGTAGTACTTCAGGTCGTTGATCATCACCGAGTCCCACAGGCCACGGGCTTTCAGGTCGCGGACCAGGTACGGGTTGATCACGGTGAACTCGCCCGACAGGTTCGATTTCACATACAGGTTCTGGTAGGTCGGTTCGATCGACTGCGACACGCCGGTAATGTTGGCGATGGTTGCGGTCGGTGCGATGGCCATGATGTTGGAGTTACGAATGCCTTTCTGCACACGGGCACGTACCGGCGCCCAGTCCAGGGATTCGTTCAGGTCAACGTCGATGTACTTCTGGCCACGCTGCTCGATCAGGATCTGTTGCGAGTCCAGCGGCAGGATGCCCTTGGACCACAACGAACCCTGGAACGTCTCATAGGCGCCGCGCTCGTCGGCCAGGTCGCAGGAAGCCTGGATAGCGTAGTAGCTGACCGCCTCCATGGACTTGTCGGCGAACTCGACGGCAGCATCGGAACCGTAAGGAATGTGCTGCAGGTACAAGGCGTCCTGGAAGCCCATGATGCCCAGGCCGACCGGACGGTGCTTGAAGTTGGAGTTCTGCGCCTGTGGCACCGAGTAGTAGTTGATGTCGATAACGTTATCGAGCATGCGTACGGCGGTGTTGACGGTGCGTTCCAGCTTGGCGGTGTCCAGCTTGCCGTTGACGATATGGTTCGGCAGGTTGATCGAGCCCAGGTTGCAGACGGCGATCTCGTCCTTGTTGGTGTTCAAGGTGATCTCGGTGCACAGGTTCGAGCTGTGGACCACGCCCACGTGCTGCTGCGGGCTGCGCAGGTTGCACGGGTCCTTGAAGGTCAGCCATGGGTGGCCGGTTTCGAACAGCATCGACAGCATCTTGCGCCACAGGTCTTTGGCCTGGATGGTCTTGAACAGCTTGATTTTGCCAGGGTACTGGGCCAGGGCTTCGTAGTACTCGTAACGCTCCTCGAAGGCCTTGCCGGTCAGGTCGTGCAGGTCCGGCACTTCGGACGGCGAGAACAGGGTCCACTGGCCGTCATCGAAGACACGCTTCATGAACAGGTCAGGGATCCAGTTGGCGGTGTTCATGTCGTGGGTACGACGACGATCATCACCGGTGTTCTTGCGCAGCTCGATGAATTCTTCAATGTCCATGTGCCAGGTTTCCAGGTAGGCACATACAGCGCCTTTGCGCTTGCCACCCTGGTTCACGGCAACGGCGGTGTCGTTCACCACTTTAAGGAACGGCACGACGCCCTGGGATTTACCATTGGTGCCCTTGATGTACGAACCCAGTGCACGCACCGGGGTCCAGTCATTGCCCAGGCCGCCGGCGAATTTGGACAACATGGCGTTGTCGTGGATCGCGTGGTAGATGCCCGACAGGTCATCCGGCACGGTGGTCAGGTAGCAGCTCGACAGCTGTGGACGCAGGGTGCCGGCGTTGAACAGGGTCGGGGTCGACGACATGTAGTCGAAGGACGACAACAGGTTGTAGAACTCGATCGCACGGTCTTCCTTGTGCTTCTCTTCGATCGCCAGGCCCATGGCCACACGCATGAAGAACACTTGCGGCAGTTCGAAGCGGATCCCGTCCTTGTGGATGAAGTAACGGTCGTACAGGGTTTGCAGGCCCAGGTAGGTGAACTGCTGGTCGCGCTCGTGGTTGATCGCCTTGCCGAGTTTTTCCAGGTCGAAGGTGGCCAGGATCGGGTTGAGCAATTCGAATTCGATACCCTTGGCGATGTAGGCCGGCAGGGCCTTGGCGTACAGGTCGGCCATCTCGTGGTGGGTGGCGCTGTCGGCGACACCGAGGAAGCCCAGGCCTTCGGCGCGCAGGGTGTCCATCAGCAGGCGCGCGGTGACGAACGAGTAGTTCGGCTCGCGTTCAACCAGGGTACGGGCGGTCATCACCAGGGCGGTGTTGACGTCGGTCAGGGCCACGCCGTCGTACAGGTTCTTCAGGGTTTCGCGCTGGATCAGGTCACCGTCGACTTCTTCCAGGCCTTCGCAGGCCTCGGTGATGATGGTGTTCAGGCGGCCCAGGTCCAGTGGCGCAAAGCTGCCATCGGCCAGGGTGATGCGGATCGACGGGTGCGCTTGCACGGCGTCGGCGGATGGCGCGTGTACGGCACGTTCCTTGGCGCGCGAATCGCGGTAGATCACGTAGTCACGGGCAACTTTCTGCTCGCCGGCACGCATCAGGGCCAGTTCGACCTGGTCCTGGATTTCTTCGATGTGGATGGTGCCGCCCGATGGCATGCGACGCTTGAAGGTCGCGGTGACCTGTTCGGTCAGGCGGGCAACGGTGTCGTGGATGCGCGACGAAGCAGCAGCGGTGCCGCCTTCAACTGCAAGAAACGCTTTGGTGATGGCGACGGTGATTTTGTCATCGGTGTAAGGAACGACAGTGCCGTTACGCTTGATCACGCGCAATTGGCCAGGTGCGGTGGCGGACAGATCCATATTCGAATCGGCGGCCTGCGGCACGGAGCCCTGCGGGTTCTCGCGAGTTGTGTCGGTTTGCATGGGGGGTTGTCTCCACGTTCTATATTTGATTGCGAGTGCCAGGCTTTCCTGCAACACCCGTACCGTTTTCCATATCTTTGGATGAAAAACAGCTGCCATCCGCGTGAGCGGTTTGGTCTACTGAAAATCGGTTGGTTCCACGCTGCGCCAGCAATAAAGCGCTTGAATTTCGAGCCGCTTATGTGGTTGGACGCTTTCCGCCAAAACCCTACATGTAGGGTCTCTTGAAGTGCCGAGGTACAAGATAATGCGTTTTACAGGTGTTAGCAACGCACTAACCTGTGGATAACACTGTGAGTAAAATGTGTAAGAAAGGTTGAAGGGGCGTGTAGGCCGCATTACTGCTGGATTGCGCCGTTTGTCATTAAATGTTTCGAAGCTAAAACAAGCTGGCGGTTTTCGAAGGGCGCGAACCCTACCACAAAAAAACGCCATGGCCGAATCGATTTCCCGACTTGTGCTTATGGGTTGGCCCATGGCTACAATCGACCCTCGTTATGCCCTCAATACATGACAAACAGGCTGTGCCTGGACCGTCTTGGCCGGAAGAATTTCCTATAACAATGAGGACAACCCATGGGACAGGATCCCTGGCAGGTATTGATCGTCGAGGATGACGAACGCTTGGCCGAGCTGACCCGCGAATACCTGGAGAGCAACGGCCTGCGCGTGTCGGTGGAGAACGACGGTGCCCTGGCGGCGGCGCGCATTATCGCCGAGCAGCCTGACCTGGTGATCCTCGACCTGATGCTGCCCGGCGAAGACGGCCTCAGCATCTGCCGCAAGGTGCGCGGGGGCTATGACGGCGTCATCCTGATGCTCACTGCGCGCACCGACGACATGGACCAGGTGCAGGGCCTGGACATGGGCGCCGATGACTACGTGTGTAAACCCGTGCGTCCGCGCCTGTTGCTGGCGCGTATCCAGGCCCTGCTGCGGCGCAGCGAACCGGCGCCGGCGGTTGCGGTGGAGCACCAGCGACGCCTGCAATTCGGCCCGTTGGTGGTGGACAACGCCTTGCGCGAGGCCTGGCTGCACCAGGGCGGCATCGAACTGACCAGTGCCGAGTTCGACCTGCTGTGGCTGTTGGTGGCCAACGCCGGGCGCATTCTGTCGCGCGAAGAAATTTTCATCGCCCTGCGCGGCGTCGGTTACGACGGCCAGGATCGTTCGATTGATGTGCGCATTTCACGTATTCGCCCCAAGATCGGCGATGACCCGATCCACCCGCGCCTGATCAAGACCATCCGCAGCAAAGGCTACCTGTTCGTGCCCGAAGCCGCTTCCGACATGCCGCTGTGAACTCGATCTTCCTGCGCATCTACGGCGGCATGTGCGCCGCGCTGATCCTGGTCGCGCTGCTGGGGGTGCTGGCCCTGCACTTGCTCAACGATGTGCGCAGCGACCAATACCGCGAGCGCCTGGCCCATGGCACGTTCGCGTTGATGGGCGACAATCTGCGGCCCATGAGCGCCATCGAGCGTCAGCGCGCATTGGCGGTGTGGGAGCGATTGCTGGGCATTCCGTTGCAGTTGCGCACCTTCGCCGACGCGCAGTTGGACATGAGCCAGCGCAAGCGCCTGCAACGTGGCCAGGTCCTGGTGGAGCAGACGGGGCCCCATGCTGCGCGGGTACTGCGTCTGGTCAGCGAACAGGAGCAATGGGTGCTCACCGGCGAAGTGCAGCAGATCAGCGAGCAATTGGCCCGCGCCACTATCTACCTGCTGGCCGACGAACTGGTGCGTTTTCCGGTGGCCGAGCAACCGCAACGCCTGGCTGACCTCAAGCAGGCCAAGGGCTTTGGTTTCGAGATGCACCTGATGATCCTCGACCAGGCCGATATGGACGACGACCAGCGCCGACGCGTGGCCGAGGGCGATACGGTGATGGCCCTGGGCAAGGGCGGTGATTCGATCCGTGTGTTTGCCGGCATGGTCGGCACGCCGTGGGTGCTGGAGATCGGCCCGCTGTATCAGATGAACCCGTACCCGGCGCAATGGTTGATCCTGATCGCGCTGATCGGCCTGACCTTGATCGGTCTGATCGTCTACCTGTTGGTGCGCCAGCTCGAGCGCCGCCTCAAGGGCCTGGAGGCGGCCGCCACGCGCATCGCCAAGGGCAACCTGGAGGTTCGCGTGCCGGCGCGGGGCGTCGACTCGGTGGGGCGGTTGGCGGCGGCGTTCAACGGCATGGCCGAGCACTTGCAGCAATTGCTGGCGATTCAGCGTGAACTGGTACGCGCAGTCTCCCACGAGCTGCGCACGCCGGTGGCGCGCCTGCGCTTCGGCCTGGAGATGCTGGGCGACGCCAACACCGCCGAGGCTCGGCGCAAATACCTGGAGGGCATGGACGGCGATATCCAGGACCTCGATGGCCTGGTCGATGAGATGCTCACTTATGCGCGCCTGGAACAGGGCGCGCCGGCGTTGGACTTCCAGTGCGTCGACCTCGATGCGTTGCTCGACCAGGTGATCGGCGAATTGTCGCCACTGCGCCCGCAGGTCAGCGTCACCCGCGGGATGTGCTCTTCATCGGCGCATCGGCAGGACGCCTGGGTCGATGCCGAGCCCCGCTACCTGCATCGCGCGCTGCAGAACCTGGTCAGCAATGCCATGCGCCACGCCAAGGGCCAGGTGCTGATCAGCTATCAGGTCGGGCAGGTGCGGTGCCGTATCGACGTGGAAGACGATGGCCCCGGCATACCGGAAAGTGCCTGGGAACGTGTGTTCACCCCGTTCCTGCGCCTGGACGACAGCCGCACCCGCGCCTCGGGCGGGCACGGCCTGGGCCTGTCGATCGTGCGGCGGATTATCTATTGGCATGGCGGGCGGGCGTTGATCAGCAAGAGCAACAACCTGGGCGGGGCGTGTTTCAGTCTGAGTTGGCCCAGAGAACAGGGAAAACCCTGACACCGCCATCGGGGGCAAGCCCCCTCCCACATTTGGAATGTATTCCCCTGTGGGAGGGGGCTTGCCCCCGATAGCGGTCTATCAGGCGCCAACCGCCACTAGACTCAACAACTGCTCCCCCTCCACCCCAAATTGCCCCTCCAATTCCTTGCCATGGCACCACTCACTGGACAGGTCCGTGAGCAACCGCAACCGCACATGCCCGGCCTGCGACCACTCCACCACCTCGGCATGCTCAAAATAAAAGCGCTTGTGCACGAGCGGGTAGAGCGCCTTGAACAGACTCTCCTTGACCGAAAACGTCAGCGTCACCAGCAGGGCGACCTGCTCGCGCGGCAGGCTGGCCATTCGTTGCATTTCATCGGGGGTAAGGATCTCACCCGCCAGGCGTTGCGCCCGTTCCAGCGTCAGCAGGTTCTCCAGGTCCATTCCCAGCCCGCGCCACTGCGCCCTGTGCGCGACGATCGCCGCGGCGTGCCCGGTGCTGTGGGTGATGGAGCCGCTGATGTGCACTGGCCAGATCGGCGCGCGGTCTTCGCCGATGGCCGGCACGCAGTCGAGGTTATCGAGTCGCCGCAGCGCTTCGCGGGCGCACAGGCGGCCGGCGAGGAATTCCGCCTGGCGCTTGGCCACCGAGCGCTGGATACTCGCCGGCGGCGGCACGGCGCTGCGGTGGAAGTCGCCGGCGTTCAACAAGGCCGGGTCGAATCGCGTGCTCAAAAACACGGTGCCCGGCAAAGGAGCAGGCAGCGGCCAATGGGCATCGAGTGGGGTACAGCAGGCGGGTAGGGGCGTCATGCGCGACATTTTGCCGAGTTGGCGCGTCAGTGCATAGCCCGTAGTGATAGCCCGTAGTGATAGTCCGTCGTGTATGTCCCCATCGCGCTTCAGGCCGGGTTCAGAGCCCGTTCAGGGGGAGTTCAGGGGCGCTTGCGTAGTGTGGACGCCACAGCCTGAACGCTTAAGAGGTAAGCACCATGACTGCGATCAAGAAACTGCTGTTGGCGTTGACCATGCTCGGTGCCACCGCCGGTGTGCAAGCCAGCGATAGCACGTTTGCCGCTTTTGGCCGAGAGAAAAGCAAAAAAACCGGCAACCTGATCCATCGGGTCAGCTTCGAAGAGGTGAGCGTTCAGGCCGCACCGTGGGGCCGGTCGCTGGTCACCGCGCCTCAACCGGGTTACCGCGCCGGTTACGCGCCTCAGTCTGGCCACTACAATGGCATTAAACTGCGCCCGCAAGACCTGCAGGGCCGCTATTATATCCCTCGCTCGGACTGTTGAATTGCCTTGGAGAGCCTTATGAAATTGCTGGTGGTGGAAGATGAGGCGCTGTTGCGTCATCACCTGTTTACCCGCCTGACCGACAGCGGCCACGTCGTCGAGGCCGTGGCCAATGCCGAGGAAGCCCTGTACCAGACCGGCCAATTCAACCATGACCTGGCGATCATCGACCTGGGGCTGCCCGGCATGGGCGGCCTGGACCTGATCCGGCAACTGCGCACCCAGGCCAAGACCTTTCCGATCCTGATCCTGACCGCCCGCGGCAACTGGCAGGACAAAGTCGAAGGCCTGGCTGCCGGTGCCGACGACTACGTGGTCAAACCGTTCCAGTTCGAAGAGCTGGAGGCGCGGATGAACGCCTTGCTGCGCCGCTCCAGCGGTTTCACCCAGTCCACCATCGTCGCCGGGCCCCTGCTGCTGGACCTCAATCGCAAGCAAGCTTCGCTGGACGAACAACCGCTGGCGCTGACCGCCTATGAGTACCGCATCCTCGAATACCTGATGCGCCATCATCAACAGGTGGTGGCCAAGGACCGTTTGATGGAGCAGCTTTACCCCGATGATGACGAGCGCGACCCAAACGTCATCGAAGTGCTGGTCGGCCGCCTGCGCCGCAAGCTGGAAGGGCCGGCCGGGTTCAAGCCGATCGACACCGTGCGCGGCCTGGGCTACCTGTTCAATGAGCGCTGCCGTTGATTCGCTCGCTCCGTGTGCGCCTGATGCTGGCCGCCGCCACCCTGGCGGTGCTGTTCATGCTGGGCTTGTTGCCCGCCATGCAAGGTGCTTTCAGCCTGGCGCTGCAGGATTCCATTGAGCAGCGCCTGGCGTCGGATGTCACCACCCTGATCTCGGCGGCCCGCGTGGAAAATAACCGGCTGCTGATGCCGGCGCAGTTGCCCGATGAGCGCTTCAACCTGACCGACAGCCGCCTGCTCGGCTATATCTACGACCGTGAAGGTCACCTGGTGTGGCGGTCGCGGGCGACCCAGGAAGAAAGGATCAATTACAAGCCGCGCTACGATGGGCGTGGCAACGAATTTGCGCGCATTCGTGAGGCCAACGGCCAGGAGTTCTTCGTCTATGACGTCGAGGTGCGGCTGCTGGGCGGCAAAAGCGCGGCGTTCAGCATCGTCGCCTTGCAACCGGTGCGTGAGTATCAACTGACCCTCGAAGGCCTGCGCGAGAATCTCTACCTGGGCTTCGGCGCGGCGTTGCTGGTGCTGTTGACGCTGCTCTGGCTCGGCCTGACCTGGGGCCTGCAGGCCCTGCGACGCCTGAGCCAGGAACTGGACCAGATCGAAGGCGGCACCCGCGAAAGCCTCAGCGAAGAGCACCCCCGGGAATTGCTGCGCCTCACCGGTTCCCTCAACCGTTTGCTGCACAGCGAGCGTGAACAGCGGGCGCGCTACCGCGACTCCCTGGATGACCTGGCCCATAGCCTGAAAACCCCGCTGGCGGTATTGCAGGGGGTGAGCGAAGACATGGCCCAGCGCCCCGAGGAGCGCAGCCAGGCCTGGGTGCTGCAGTCGCAGATCGAGCGCATGAGCCAGCAGATCGGCTATCAATTGCAGCGCGCCAGCCTGCGCAAGAGCGGCCTGGTGCGCCACCAGGTACGCCTGGAGCCGGTGCTGCAGAGCCTGTGCGACACCCTGGACAAGGTTTACCGGGACAAGCGCGTCACCGTGACCCTCGACCTGCCGGACGCCTGCGACGTGCCCATCGAAAAGGGCGCCCTGCTCGAGATGCTCGGCAACCTGCTGGAAAACGCCTACCGCCTATGCGTGAAGCAGGTACGTATCAGCCTGGTGGAACACCCGGACGGCAGTGAGCTGTGCATCGAAGACGATGGCCCCGGCGTGCCACCGGACCAGCGCGCCCGGATCCTGCAGCGCGGCGAACGGCTTGATCGCCAGCACCCGGGGCAGGGCATCGGGTTGGCGGTGGTCAAGGACATCATCGAGAGCTACCACGCGCGGTTGACCCTGGGCGATTCGGCGCTGGGTGGCGCGGCGTTCAGGATTCACTTTCCGGCCTTGTGAGGGGGCAGGCCTGCTGCCCACCTTCAACCCTCCTGCGCGCGATACGCCCCCGGTGTCAGGCCGGTCCACTTCTTGAACGCCCGATGAAACGCCGACGGTTCCGAGAACCCCAGCTGTTCTGCAATGTCCTGCAAGGACAAGTCCGCCCGCCCCAAGTGGTAGATGGCGATATCACGGCGTAACTCATCCTTCAATGCCTGAAAGCTGCTGCCTTCTTCACGCAAATGCCGGCGCAGGGTTTGCGGGCTGATATGCAAATGCTGTGCGACCGCGTCCAGGTCCGGCCAGGGCGTGCGGTCGCGGCTGAGCAAGCGGCGCAGTTGGCTGCTCAGACTGTCGCCCTCATCGGGTCGAGACAACAGGTCGGCGGGGGAGCGCTGTAAAAAGTGCTTGAGGGTGCGTTCATCCTGCAGCAGCGGCAGGTCTAGGTAACGGCGGGGAAACACCAGGCTGCTGTTCGGCGCGGCGAATACCTGGGGGCAAGGAAACAGCAGGTCGTATTCACCGGCGTGGGCCGGCATCGGATAACTGAAAGTGACCTGATGCAGCCGAATACGCTGGCCGATCAACCAACTGCCCAGACGATGCCAGATCACCAGCAGGCATTCACTGAGAAAGTGGTCCGGGTCCCACAGTGGCGAGTCGTCCAGGCTCAAGCGAACGCTGTCGCCTTCGCGTGTCAGCTGCCAGCGCGGGCCGTGGGGGAACAGGCTATAAAATAACAGGCCGCGTTCCAGCGCCTTCTCCAGCGTGCGGCAATGAATCAGCGCATGACACATCATGGCGAAGGTGCCGCGCTTGCTCGGCGCCTGGGCGAAACCCAGGTATTCATCATCCAGCGCCAGCCAGAGCATTTGCAGCAAGCGGGTAAATTGCTCCGGAGCGATACGCGCACGCGGTTCGCTCAGTTGTTCGGGGGTGATACCCACCTGCTGCAACAGGCGCGAGTAGTCGTAACCGGCCCGGCGCGCGCCGCCCAGGGCCGCGCGGGCGAAGTGACTGGCGATGGTGCGTTCACGCATGACAGGGCCTCGTCCATGGAAGGGCCGATGGTAGCCATCACCCGGAGAGGGTCACAAGGCGGATATCCGCCAAATTGTAGGACGAGATAGGGCGAGTCGGCGGAAATCCGCCACCTTGTTACACGCCCGCCGAGCCTCGGCAAGCCGCAAGCCCTGATGTCCAGAGGCTTTCACCGGATTTAAGCAAAGTGGCATGGCGTTTGCGATAGGGATTACAGCGCAGGATTGTTCCTACAGACCTCGCCAACAACAAATCCCTCCAGTGCAGGAGGGTTCGCAATTCAAGTGTCGTGGGCAATGGCGGATATTTGCCACACGGTGCGATTGAGGAACTTTGCAATGACGACTCGTCAGCCAATCTACAAATCCCTGTATTTCCAGGTGATCGTTGCAATCGTTATCGGTATTTTGCTCGGCCACTTCTACCCGCAGACCGGCGTGGCCCTCAAGCCACTGGGTGACGGCTTTATCAAGCTGATCAAAATGGTCATCGCCCCGATCATCTTCTGCACCGTGGTCAGCGGTATCGCCGGCATGCAAAGCATGAAATCGGTCGGCAAAACCGGCGGTTACGCGCTGCTGTACTTCGAAGTCGTTTCCACCATTGCGTTGCTGATCGGCCTGATCGTGGTCAACGTCGTGCAGCCGGGCGCCGGCATGCACATCGACGTGGCCACCCTGGACGCTTCGAAAGTCGCGGCCTACGTGACCGCCGGTAAAGACCAGAGCATCGTCGGCTTTATCCTCAATGTCATCCCCAACACCATCGTCGGCGCCTTCGCCAACGGCGACATCCTGCAAGTGCTGATGTTCTCGGTGATCTTCGGTTTCGCCCTGCACCGCCTGGGTGCCTACGGCAAGCCGGTGCTGGACTTCATCGATCGTTTCGCCCACGTGATGTTCAACATCATCAACATGATCATGAAGCTGGCGCCCATCGGTGCCCTGGGCGCCATGGCGTTCACCATCGGTGCCTACGGCGTAGGTTCCCTGGTGCAGTTGGGCCAGTTGATGATCTGCTTCTACATTACCTGCGTCCTGTTCGTGGTGGTGGTGCTGGGCGCCATCTGCCGCGCCCACGGTTTCAGCGTATTGAAGCTGATTCGCTACATCCGTGAAGAGCTGCTGATCGTACTGGGTACTTCGTCTTCCGAATCCGCACTGCCGCGCATGCTGATCAAGATGGAGCGTCTGGGCGCGAAGAAATCCGTGGTCGGCCTCGTTATCCCCACCGGCTACTCGTTCAACCTTGACGGTACCTCGATCTACCTGACCATGGCGGCCGTGTTCATCGCCCAGGCGACCGACACCCACATGGACATCACTCACCAGATCACCCTGCTGCTGGTGCTGCTGCTGTCCTCCAAAGGCGCTGCGGGTGTGACGGGCTCGGGCTTTATCGTCCTGGCTGCCACCCTGTCGGCTGTCGGCCACCTGCCGGTTGCCGGCCTGGCGCTGATCCTGGGTATCGACCGCTTCATGTCCGAAGCTCGCGCGCTGACCAACCTGGTGGGTAACGCCGTTGCCACCATCGTTGTGGCCAAGTGGGTCAAGGAACTGGACACCGACAAGCTGCAAAGCGAGCTGGCATCCGGCGGTACCGGTATCTCCGAAACCCGCGAAATCGACGACCTGGGCGTGGCCGAAGGCCCTGCACCTGTGGTCAAGTAAGCTGAAGATGGCGTGAACTAACGCCGACAGCAACACACAAACGCCCCGACTGGTTCGGGGCGTTTGCGTTTCTGGCGCGTCACGGCAGTGGCTTTTGTTTTACAGTAAATGAATCGGTTGAAACGCTTGCGGGAGGTTTTGTGGACAGTGTGGATCTGAATGTCCTGCGCAGCGTGCTGGAGTGGCGCCGCGCCGGGCAACGCGTGATGTTGTACAGCGTGGTGCAGACCTGGGGCAGTGCGCCGCGCCCACCGGGGGCGATGTTGGCCCTGCGCGGCGACGGGGTGGTGATTGGCTCGGTGTCCGGCGGCTGTATCGAGGATGACTTGATCGCGCGCCTGCAGGATGGCCGTTTGCCCGACGATGGCCCGCCCGTGCAGTTGGTCACCTACGGCGTCACCCGCGATGAGGCGGCGCGCTTTGGCCTGCCCTGCGGCGGAACCCTGCGCCTGACCGAAGAACGAGTGGACGACTGGGAGTGGGTCGCGCAATTGCTGGCACGCTGCGAGGATCATCAAATTGTCGCGCGGGAGCTGAACCTGGCCACGGGTAAAGTGACCCTTAACGCCGCGAGCAAGACCGATGCAGTGACCTTTGACGGCCAGTGTCTGCGCGCCATCTATGGGCCTCGCTGGCGCCTGCTGTTGATCGGCGCCGGGCAACTGTCGCGCTATGTCGCGGAAATGGCGCGCCTGCTCGACTTTGAAGTGCTGATCTGTGACCCGCGTGAAGAGTTCGTCTATGGCTGGGAGGAACAGCACGGCCGCTTCGTGCCGGGCATGCCCGATGAAGCGGTGCTCAATATCCAGACCGACGAACGCACGGCGATTGTCTGTCTGACCCACGACCCACGCCTGGATGACATGGCGTTGCTCACGGCGTTGAATTCCAGTGCGTTCTATATTGGCGCCCTCGGTTCGCGGGTCAACACGCAGAAACGACGGGAAAACCTGGCGGCGTTGGGCTTGTCGGCAGAAGCGATTGCACGGTTGCATGGGCCCATCGGCTTGCACATCGGCAGCCACACGCCGGCGGAAATTGCGCTGTCGCTGATGGCGGAAATCGTCGCGATCAAGAACGGCGTGGCGCCTCTGCAGAAAAAGCCGCTGGCGGCGGTTGCCCAGTGACAGTGACGGCGATAGTGCTGGCGGCGGGGCAGGGCAGTCGTTTTCGCGCCGAAGCCGGGGCTGATCGAGACAAGTTGCTGGCACATTGTATTGGGCTCGATGGTGTGACACGGCCAGTCATCGAGCAGGTGCTGGTGAACCTGCCGGCGACGCTTGTTGAGCGCTGGGTGGTGACTTCACCGGAACGCCTTGAGGTGATTCGGTTGGCTGAGGCGCATGGTTGTAAGGTCCTGCTGCTGGAGTCGGCCGGCATGGGCGACAGCATTGCTGCCGCCGTTGCGGCCAGCGCTTGGGCAGAGGGCTGGCTGGTGGTGCTGGGGGATATGCCGTTTATTCGATCCGCGACGATCGAGCGTGTGCTGGCCGATCCGGCAAGTATCACCGTGCCGGTGCATGCCGGACAGTATGGGCATCCGGTGGCTTTCGACCGTGTGTTGGGGTCTGCATTGATGGCGTTGGCCGGCGACCGTGGCGCGAAGGCTTTGTTTGCACTGGCACAGGTGCGGGGCGTGCAGGTGGATGATCCAGGCGTGCTATGGGATGTGGATGTGCCGCAACAGTTGAGTTTCAGCGCCGACTGAATGTAGGAGTGGGCTTGCTCCCGATGATCGTTCCCATATTCGTGCAATAAAAAGCCCCGCCTGATTGCTCAGGCGGGGCTTTTTAATGGCCGATGGAATCAGACGAGGGGTTTAGGCTCGTGCTCTTCTTCCTGGGCCTTGTGCTCTACCGACGCAGCAGCAGCGGCGGCAGCCTCGGCTTCCTTGCGGCGACGACGCACTTCACGTGGGTCGTTCGGTGCACGGCCGTTTTCAGTCAGGGCGCTTGCCGGTGCAGCTTCAACCACCGGAGCAGCGACTTCGGCCACTACAGGCGCTTCAGCCACGGCTGCAGGCTCAACGACCGGAGCGGGCTCAACCACGGGGGCAGGTTCGACCTCCGGGGTCGGCTCGGCCACTACGACATCAGCAACCGGAGCCGGAGCCTCTTCTACCACGGGGGCAGGAGCGGGCGCTTCAACCGCAGCGGCAGGTTCGGCAGTCCATTGGAAGGCGGTCTGTTCTTCGCGAACTTCACGCACGGCCGGGGCAGCTTCTTCGACAGCCGGTGCTTCAACGACGGCTTCAACATCAGCTTCAACCACGGGCTCAGGCTCGACGACCGGGGCGACTTCAACGGCAACCACTTCGGTCACGGGTTGAGCGTCGCGAACCGGTGCCACTTCCACTTCCGGAACCACTGGGGTTTCGATTGGGGTAGTCGCTTCCACCACCGGTGCTTCAACCACTGGGATCTCGGCAACGGGCGCTTCTACCGCAGCGGTCTCTTCGACAGCCGCAGTAGCGCGTTCAGCCTGCTCATGGGCCTGGGCTTCAGCAGGTGCGCTGATGGTCGAGCTGGCCACGGCGGCGGTCACGGCCAGGCCGGCAGCCAGGTCGGCACCGGTAGGTTCGGTGTTGGCCGCTTCGGCGTTCTCGCCGGCTTCTTCCGAGCCTTCGATCACGTTGCCGTTGGCATCACGCTGACGCTCACGACGGTTGCTGCGACGACGCTGACCACGGGAGCGACGGCGTGGGCGATCGCCTTCGGCGTTGTCCTGGCCTTCTTCCTGCAGTTGCTCTTCGCCGGTCAGCACTTCTTCTTCACTGGCGGCAGCGGCCTGTTCGGCGCGTGGTTGACGCTCTTCACGCGGGGCGCGTGGTTGGCGTTCCTCACGTGGCGCGCGCTCTTCACGCGGCTGGCGAGCCGGGCGTTCTTCGGTGGCAGTAGCAGTAGCAGCGGCTGCGGCGACGGCAGGAGTCGCATCCAGAGGCTCGCGCAGTTCACGTACACGCTCTTCACGCTCGCCACGCGGCTTGCGATCTTCACGCGGGGCGCGCGGCGTACGCGCACGTTCTTCGCGTGGGGCGCGTTCTTCACGGGCTACGGCCGGGGCTTCTTCGCGGGCTTCGCGAGGTGCACGCTCTTCACGTGGCGCACGCTCTTCACGCGGGGCACGTTCTTCGCGCGGCTTGCGCTCTTCGTCACGACGACCGTTGCGGTTGCGGCTCTGCTGACGACCGTTGCGACGCTCTTCGTTACGTGCCGGGCGTTCGGTGGCGGTTTTTTCAACCACAACCGGGGCAGCCGGTTCTTCCTTGGTGGCGAACAGGCTGACCAGCGACTTCACCAGCCCTTTGAACAGGCTTGGCTCAGGCAGGGCGGCCGGTGCGGCCACCGGGGCAGCCGCTTCGGCCGGTACCGGTGCATTGGCGCGTGCCGGGGCGGTTTTCACGGCGGCTTCCTGGCGGACCAGGGTGCGGGTCGCAGCGGCCGGCTGGACTTCTTCCACTTCGGCGGCAGCGGCGGCGATTTCGTAGCTGGACTGGCCGCTGTGGGCTTCCGGGCTATCATCGCGCAGACGCTGGACTTCGAAGTGCGGCGTCTCGAGGTGATCGTTCGGCAGGATAACGATACGGGCACGGGTGCGCAGTTCGATCTTGGTGATCGAGTTGCGTTTTTCGTTGAGCAGGAACGCGGCGACCGGAATCGGCACTTGTGCGCGAACTTCGGCAGTGCGGTCTTTCAGGGCTTCTTCTTCGATCAGGCGCAGGATCGCCAGGGACAGCGACTCGACGTCACGGATGATGCCGGTGCCGTTGCAACGCGGGCAGACGATGCCGCTGCTCTCGCCCAGGGATGGACGCAGGCGCTGACGGGACATTTCCAACAGGCCGAAGCGCGAGATACGGCCCACTTGTACGCGGGCGCGGTCCGCTTCCAGGCATTCGCGGACTTTCTCTTCCACGGCGCGCTGGTTCTTGGCCGGGGTCATGTCGATGAAGTCGATCACGATCAGGCCGCCGATGTCACGCAGGCGCAGCTGGCGGGCGATTTCTTCAGCCGCTTCCAGGTTGGTCTGCAGGGCGGTTTCTTCGATGTCGCTACCCTTCGTGGCGCGCGCCGAGTTGATGTCGATGGACACCAGGGCTTCGGTCGGGTCGATCACGATGGAGCCGCCGGAAGGCAGTTCGACCACACGCTGGAAGGCGGTCTCGATCTGGCTTTCGATCTGGAAACGGTTGAACAGCGGCACGCTGTCTTCGTACAGCTTGATCTTGCTGGCGTACTGCGGCATCACCTGGCGGATGAAGGTCAGGGCTTCGTCCTGGGCTTCAACGCTGTCGATCAGCACTTCGCCGATGTCCTGGCGCAGGTAATCGCGGATGGCGCGGATGATCACGTTGCTTTCCTGGTAGATCAGGAACGGCGCGGAACGATCCAGCGAAGCTTCTTTGATGGCGGTCCACAGTTGCAGCAGGTAGTCGAGGTCCCACTGCATTTCTTCGCTGCTGCGGCCCAGGCCTGCAGTGCGCACGATCAGGCCCATGTCGGCCGGTGCGATCAGGCCGTTCAGCGCTTCACGCAGTTCGTTGCGCTCTTCGCCTTCGATGCGACGGGAGATACCGCCGGCACGCGGGTTGTTCGGCATCAGCACCAGGTAACGACCGGCCAGGCTGATGAAGGTGGTCAGGGCGGCGCCCTTGTTGCCACGTTCTTCTTTTTCGACCTGGACAATGACTTCCTGACCTTCGCTCAGGACGTCCTTGATGTTCACGCGGCCTTCGGGGGCTTTCTTGAAGTATTCGCGGGAGATTTCCTTGAGGGGCAGGAAGCCGTGGCGCTCGGAGCCGAAATCGACAAAGGCAGCCTCAAGGCTTGGTTCGATGCGAGTAATACGGCCTTTATAGATGTTGGCCTTCTTTTGCTCGCGTGCACCGGACTCGATGTCCAGGTCGTAGAGGCGTTGGCCATCTACCAGTGCAACACGCAACTCTTCGGGTTGAGTTGCGTTAATCAGCATTCTTTTCATGTTGTACCGTCGGTTTCCGGGCTGCCGGAAACGGCGTTCGGCACACACGACTTCTCACGGTCGGTGTCAGGTGCGTCAAGAGTGGTTGGCCACTCCAGTGTCCAGCAAAACCTGCCAATTGGGCGGGTATCGCGACGGACGCGTCCTGCTTGTTAGCGGTGGTGACAAAGGCACCACTTCAACAAAAGCTAAGGTCAGGAGGAGGAATCAACCGGCGACTGTGGACGAGATGAAGCGTCTAAATATAAGCCTAGTGCTACACGGTCCGACGGTTGTGCATCTCCACCCTACACGTATCCCTGATAATTCGGGTGCTGCCGCGCGCAGAATCCGCAGCGGGTTGGCATTTACCGTGTTCTCCAAAGGGGAGTCCACGCTCATGGCTAAACAAGACTAGGTGTGGGCGATTGCGCTCTCACTCAGCTCTTAACAGGCGTTGTTTCCGAAGCATTCGCCATGGTCTGGCTCGGGACTGACTGCACTTTGTGAACTGGCCGTAAATATCGGCGCAGGACGCGAGTATTCACTCTGCGTACCGCACTCGCTTCAGGCCTCATGTCACCTGCGCTTGTTACAATCTCAAGCCTTCCAGGGTGGCGAACGCCCCGTAGGACGGCCTCGCGTCCTGATGAATTGCGATGGTCAGGGCCGGCAGTTTGCCGCAAGTCCTCTGTCCAGGCCGCTTTTGGCGGCGTTCGCGACTATAGCAGCAATGATTAAGTGCTTCAATTCCATAAAAAATTGTTATCATCGCCGGCATGACGACTACCGCCCCCCAGACCCCCAGCGTCCAGCTGCTCGAGGTCTCGCCGGAATATGCCGGCCAACGCATCGATAATTTTCTCCTGGCCAGGCTCAAAGGCGTGCCCAAGACCTTGATCTACCGCATCTTGCGCAAAGGCGAAGTGCGGGTGAACAAGGGTCGGATCAAGCCCGAGTACAAGCTGCAGGCGGGCGATATCGTCCGTGTGCCGCCGGTTCGCGTGCCTGAGCGCGACGAGCCCGTGCCACTGGCCCAAGGCCTGCTGCAGCGCCTCGAAGCGTCGATCGTGTTCGAAGATAACAAACTCATCGTGATCAACAAACCCTGCGGTATTGCCGTTCACGGCGGCAGCGGCCTGACGTTCGGCGTGATCGAAGCCTTCCGTCAGTTGCGCCCGGATGCCAAGGAGCTGGAGCTGGTCCATCGCCTGGACCGCGACACCTCCGGCCTGTTGATGATCGCCAAGAAACGCAGCATGTTGCGCCACCTGCACACCGCCCTGCGCGGCGACGGTGTGGACAAGCGCTACATGGCGCTGGTGCGCGGCAACTGGGCCAGTTCGATCAAGAGCGTGCGGGCGCCATTGCAGAAGAGCAACCTGCGTTCCGGTGAGCGCATGGTGGAAGTGGACGAGGAGGGCAAAGAGGCCCTGACCCTGTTCAAGGTGCTGCGCCGCTTCGGCGACTTCGCCACCCTGGTCGAGGCCAAGCCGGTGACCGGGCGTACCCACCAGATTCGCGTGCACACCCTGCATGCCGGTCACTGCATTGCCGGCGACACCAAATACGGCGACGAGGATTTCTCCAGGGAGATCCGCGATCTGGGCGGCAAGCGCCTGTTCCTGCATGCCTACATGCTGACCGTGCCGCTGCCCGACGGTGGCGAGCTGAAGTTGCAGGCGCCGGTCGATGACATGTGGGCCAAGACTGTGGAGCGCCTGAGTGTCGCACCGTGATTACAAGCTGCTGATTTTCGACTGGGACGGCACCCTGGCCAATTCCATTGGCCGCATCGTCGAGTCGATGCACATGGCGTCGACCCGCTCGGGCTTTGAGTTGTGCAGCGACCTGGCAGTCAAGGGCATTATCGGCCTGGGCTTGCCTGAGGCGATTCGTACGCTGTATCCGCACATATCCGACACTGAGCTGGTCGCTTTCCGCGAGCACTACGCCGATCACTACATTGCGCTGGAGGCTGAGCCTTCGCCGCTGTTTGAGGGTGTGGTGCAATCGCTGCAAGCGTTTCGTGCCGAGGGTTATCACCTGGCCGTCGCCACGGGCAAGGCGCGTCGCGGGCTGGATCGGGTGCTCAAGGCGCACGGCTGGGAAGACTATTTCGATATCACCCGTGCGGCGGATGAAACTGCCAGTAAACCTCACCCTCTGATGCTGGAGCAGATCATGGCGCATTGCCGTGTATCGCCGCGCGAGGCGTTGATGGTGGGTGATGCCTCCTTCGACCTGATGATGGCTCGCAATGCTGGCATGGACAGCGTGGCGGTCAGCTACGGCGCCCAGTCTGCGGAGGCCCTGCAGCCATACGAGCCCAGGGTCACGATCGATCATTTTTCTCAATTGCAGGCCTGGCTCAGCCGGGCTCGATAAGTCTTTGCTGGGGTTGATGGCATGAGTGACGAGTGGAAAGCGCCGGAAAAAGCGCAAAACGCTGATGACAAAAGCTGGAAGCTGCTGGAGAAAACCCTCCTGGCCAGCGTGCAGGAGCAACGCCGCGCGCGCCGCTGGGGGATTTTCTTCAAGCTGCTGACCTTCACTTACCTGTTGCTCATACTGGCGCTGTTCAGTCCGTTGATGGACATGGAAAAGAGCGCCACCCGTGGCAGTCAGTACACCGCCTTGATCGAAGTGCGCGGGGTGATCGCCGACAAGGAGCCCGCCAGCGCCGACAATATTGTCAGCAGCCTGCGCGCGGCGTTCGAAGACCCCAAGGTCAAGGGCGTGATCCTGCGTATCAATAGCCCCGGCGGCAGTCCTGTGCAGTCGGGCTATGTGTATGACGAGATTCGTCGCCTGCGCGCGCTGCATCCGGACACCAAGCTGTATGCGGTGATCTCCGACCTGGGGGCTTCGGGCGCTTATTACATCGCCAGTGCCGCCGACCAGATTTACGCTGACAAGGCCAGCCTGGTGGGGTCCATCGGGGTGACGGCAGCCGGTTACGGGTTTGTCGGCACCATGGAGAAGCTGGGTGTGGAGCGTCGCACCTACACCTCGGGCGAGCACAAGGCGTTTCTCGATCCATTCCAGCCGCAGAAGGCGGATGAGACCCAGTTCTGGCAGGGCGTGCTCGACACTACCCATCGCCAGTTCATCGCCAGCGTCAAGCAAGGGCGTGGCGATCGGCTCAAGGACAAGGAGCATCCGGAGCTGTTCTCCGGGCTGGTGTGGTCGGGCGAGCAGGCGCTGCCGCTGGGCTTGATCGACGGCCTGGGCAGCGCCAGTTCGGTGGCGCGGGATGTGGTTGGCGAGAAGGAGTTGGTGGATTTCACGGTTGAGGAATCGCCGTTTGACCGCTTCTCCAAGAAGCTCGGTGCCAGCGTGGCCGAGAAGCTGGCCCTGTACATGGGCTTCCAGGGCCCGACATTGCGCTGATCTCAAGCCAGCAGTCGATCAAAATGTGGGAGGGGGCTTGCCCCCGATGCCGGTGTGTCAGCAATAGATAAGTTGGCTGATCCACCGCTATCGGGGGCAAGCCCCCTCCCACATTGGGTCGATGTGTATTTAAGGGATTTGTACGCCTTCGGTCAGCAGCGGTGGATTTCACGGTTGAGGAATCGCCGTTTGATCGTATCTAGGCTTCCAGGGCCCGAGCCTGCGCTGATATCTCAAGCCAGCAGTCGATCAAAATGTGGGAGGGGGCTTGCCCCCCGATGACGGTGTGTCAGCAATAGATAAGCTGGCTGATCCACCGCTATCGGGGGCAAGCCCCCTCCCACATTGGGTCGATGTGTACTTAAGGGATTTGTACGCCTTCGGCCAGTAGTGGTGGATTTCACGGTTGAGGAATCGCCGTTTGATCGTATCTAGGCTTCCAGGGCGCGAGCTTGCGCTGATATCTCAAGCCAGCAGTAGACCAAAATGTGGGAGGGGGCTTGCCCCCGATGACGGTGTGTCAGCAATAGATAAGCTGGCTGATCCACCGCTATCGGGGGCAAGCCCCCTCCCACATTGGGTTGATGTGTATTTAAGGGATTTGTACGCCTTCGGTCAGCAGCATGTCCACGAGTCGAATCAGTGGCAGGCCAACAAGGCTGGTGGCATCCGGGCCGTCAGTGCTCTGGAACAGGCTCACACCCAGCCCTTCGGCCTTGAAGCTGCCCGCGCAGTCATAGGGTTGCTCGATCCGCAGGTAGCGCTCGATGCGCTCCGCGTCCAGTTCACGCATCTGCACGGTAAACGGTACGCAGTCGACCTGGCAGTGCCCCGTCTCGCTGTTGAGCAGTGCCAGGCCTGTAAGAAAGCTCACACGCTTGCCGCTGGCCGCCAACAATTGCTCGCGGGCATTTTCAAAGGTGTGGGGCTTGCCGATGATCCGGCCTTCCAGTGCCGCTACCTGATCAGAGCCAATGATCAAATGCCCGGGATGGCTGGCGGCGAGGGCGCGCGCTTTCTGTTCGGCCAGGCGCTTGACCAGCTCGAGGGCTGACTCACCCGGGCGATGGCTTTCATCGATATCCGGCGAGCTGCAGGTGAACGGCAAGTGCAGGCGGCTCAGCAATTCCCGGCGGTAAACCGAGCTGGACGCGAGTAATAAAGGCAGCATATACGTCTCCTCAAGACAGCCGCAGATTCTAGCGGCGTGACCGGCTGACGCACAGGGCTGAATTTCCTTTGACATGGCCGGGTGCATCCCTATAATGCTGCGCCTATGTTGAATGACCCGATTCCACCTCACGTTGACCCGCGCAAATTGGCTGATCGTGGCACTTCCCTTCAAGGTGAATTGCCGCTGGCCGATTTGGAGAGACTCTGCGACTCGCTTTCCGACACTGTCGGTGCGGTCCAGGCCAAATTCGTTTTTGAACGAGATGAACGTAAATCTGTGGTAATTCACAGCCTTATCGACACCGAAGTCAAAATGGTTTGCCAGCGTTGTCTTGAGCTGGTCACCCTGCCGATCCACAGCGAATGCAGTTATGCCGTGGTGAAGGAGGGTGCGAATACCCAGTCGTTGCCGAAAGGTTATGACGTGCTGGAACTGGGCGAAGATCCTTTGGATCTGCATGCACTGATCGAGGAGGAGCTTTTGCTCGCCTTGCCCATTGTGCCTGCTCATCATCCGGAAGAATGCCAGCAGCCGGCGGGCCTCGATGACGAGCCCGAACCGAGCGAGGACGAGGTAACGCGGTCCAACCCGTTCAGTGTATTGGCGCAGTTAAAGCGTGACCCAAACGTTTAGGAGTTAATCAATTATGGCTGTTCAGCAGAACAAAAAATCCCGCTCCGCCCGTGACATGCGCCGTTCGCACGACGCTCTCGAGGCTAGCACCCTGTCCGTGGAAAAGACCACCGGTGAAGTTCACCTGCGTCACCACGTATCGCCAGAAGGCGTATACCGTGGCCGTAAAGTGATCGACAAGGGCGCTGACGAGTAATCACTTGTCTGCTCAAGTCATCGCGATTGACGCAATGGGCGGGGACTTCGGTCCCCGCAGCATTGTTCAGGCCTGCATTGCCAGCCTGTCTGCTACGCCCTCGCTGCACCTGACCCTTGTCGGTCAACCTACCCTTATTGAAGAACTGATTGCCGGCCATCCGGCGGTGGATCGCGCGCGCCTGACGGTTACGCCGGCCAGCGAAACCATCACCATGGACGAAAAACCGGCAGCGGCCCTGCGCGGCAAGCCCGACTCGTCCATGCGCGTGGCCCTGGAGCTGCTGCGCGACGGCAAGGTGCACGCCTGTGTCAGCGCCGGCAATACTGGCGCGCTGATGGCCCTGTCGCGGCATGTGCTCAAGACCCTGCCGGGCATTGATCGGCCGGCGATGGTGGCGGCGATCCCGACGCAGAAAGGTTATTGCCAGTTGCTGGACCTGGGGGCGAATGTCGATTGCAGTGCCGAGCATCTGTTGCAGTTCGCCGTGATGGGGTCGGTGGCCGCCGAAGCGCTGGGCGTGGTCCGGCCAAGGGTGGCCCTGCTCAATATCGGCACCGAGGACATCAAGGGCAACCAGCAGGTCAAGTTGGCCGCCACCTTGCTGCAGGGCGCGCGGGGTTTGAACTACGTAGGTTTTGTCGAAGGTGACGGTTTGTACCGTGGCGAAGCCGACGTGGTGGTGTGTGACGGCTTTGTCGGCAACATTCTGCTCAAGTCCAGTGAGGGCTTGGCAACCATGATTGCCACGCGTATCGAAGCCTTGTTCAAGCAGAACCTGGCAGCGCGCATGGTCGGCGCCCTGGCGCTGCCGTTGATGCGTCGTCTGCAGGCCGACCTGGCGCCGGCGCGGCATAATGGCGCGAGTTTCCTGGGGTTGCAGGGCGTTGTGGTGAAAAGCCATGGCTCGGCAGGTGTCGAGGGCTTTCAGAGCGCGATTGCCCGGGCCGTGATCGAGATTCAGGACAACCTGCCGCAACGCTTGCGCGGGCGTCTGGAGGGCTTGTTGCCTTAGGCGAATCGGCCCGGGAGTGCTTAAATGTGACCGGCCAGTTCAATTGACCATCCAATCTGTCAGTTTCGCGCGCTCCCACCGTCGGCGTGCGCATTTTTGACGACCAGATCATTAGGGGCTTGTTACATGTCTACATCCCTCGCATTCGTCTTTCCAGGGCAAGGTTCGCAGTCCCTCGGCATGTTGGCCGAGCTGGGCGCGCAATACCCGCTGGTCCTGGACACTTTCAAGGAAGCTTCCGACGCCCTGGGTTATGACCTGTGGGCGCTGACCCAGCAGGGGCCGGAAGAGCAACTCAATCAAACCGACAAGACCCAGCCGGCCATTCTGACCGCTTCGATCGCCCTGTGGCGCGTGTGGCTGGCCGAAGGTGGCGCACGCCCTGCATTCGTCGCCGGTCACAGCCTGGGCGAATACAGCGCCCTGGTCGCGGCGGGCAGCCTGACCCTCGGTGAAGCGGTCAAGCTGGTCGAGCGTCGTGGCCAGTTGATGCAGGAGGCCGTTCCGGCCGGGCAGGGCGGCATGGCCGCGATCCTGGGCCTGGACGATGCCGTGGTGATCGAAGCCTGCGCCGAAGCGGCGCAGGGCGAAGTGGTCAGCGCGGTGAATTTCAACTCCCCTGGCCAAGTGGTCATCGCGGGTGCCAAGGCAGCGGTCGAGCGCGCCATCGAAGGCTGCAAGGCCCGTGGTGCCAAGCGTGCGCTGCCGTTGCCGGTCAGCGTGCCGTCACACTGCGAGCTGATGCGCCCGGCGGCCGAGCGTTTTGCCGAGTCCATCGCCGCCATCAACTGGCAGGCGCCGCAGATCCCGCTGGTGCAGAACGTCAGCGCGGCGATCGCCCCGGACCTGGAGACCCTCAAGCGCGACCTGCTGGAGCAACTCTACAAGCCGGTTCGCTGGGTTGAATCGGTGCAGACCCTGGCCGCCAAGGGCGCCACCGAACTGGTCGAGTGCGGCCCGGGCAAAGTCCTGGCCGGCCTGAACAAGCGCTGCGCCGACGGCGTATCGACTGCCAATCTCAATACCCCGGATGCCTTCGCTGCCGCTCGTGCGGCGCTGGCCTGATCCCCGAACTTAGGAGAAGCCTGCATGAGTCTGCAAGGTAAAGTTGCACTGGTTACCGGCGCAAGCCGTGGCATCGGCCAGGCCATCGCCCTGGAACTGGGTCGTCAGGGCGCCGTCGTGATCGGCACCGCCACATCCGCCTCGGGTGCCGAGCGTATCGCCGCAACCCTGAAGGAAAACGGCGTGCAGGGCACCGGCCTCGAGCTGAATGTGACCAGTGACGAATCCGTGGCGGCCGTGCTGGCCGCGATCACCGCGCAGTTCGGTGCGCCGGCGATTCTGGTGAACAATGCCGGTATCACCCGCGATAACCTGATGATGCGCATGAAAGACGACGAATGGTACGACGTGGTCGATACCAACCTGAACAGTCTGTTCCGCCTGTCCAAGGGTGTTTTGCGCGGCATGACCAAGGCGCGCTGGGGCCGAATTATCAATATTGGCTCCGTAGTGGGTGCCATGGGCAACGCCGGCCAAGTAAACTACGCTGCGGCCAAGGCCGGTCTGGAAGGTTTCAGCCGTGCACTGGCGCGTGAAGTCGGCTCGCGGTCGATTACGGTAAACTCGGTGGCCCCAGGGTTCATCGACACCGATATGACCCGCGAACTGCCCGAAGCACAGCGTGAAGCCTTGCTGACGCAGATTCCGCTGGGCCGTCTGGGCCAGGCCCAAGAGATCGCGAATGTGGTCACTTTCCTGGCATCCGACGGTGCGGCATACGTGACCGGGGCTACAATTCCGGTGAACGGCGGGATGTACATGAGTTAAATTGTGACGGATCGCTTCAAAAATATGTCATACGAGCTGTCTAAAATCCGTTATAAAGCTGCAACTTAATTTATAGGCAGGTGGTCGAGCGGGTACAGGGTGAAGCTTTCGGTTGAAAAACCGAAATGGCTTTCTATACACTTACCCACTGGCCAGCTGCCTGAATTTGTCCATTAGGAGTTAAACAAGGTATGAGCACCATCGAAGAGCGCGTCAAGAAAATCGTCGCCGAGCAACTGGGCGTTAAGGAAGAAGAAGTGGTCAACACTGCTTCCTTCGTAGAAGACCTGGGTGCCGATTCCCTTGACACCGTTGAGCTGGTGATGGCTCTGGAAGAGGAATTCGAGACCGAAATCCCGGACGAAGAAGCTGAAAAAATCACTACTGTTCAAGCTGCCATCGACTACGTTACTAGCCACCAGGCGTAATAGTTTGTAGTCGTCGCCTGCTGTCAGGGAAAAACCGCACTGCTGTAACGGCGTGCGGTTTTTTCTTTCAGCGGTGACGAAAAGTACGCTGCGAAGCAAAGTGTCGTCATTAGAAAAAGGAGAGTGCTGTGTCGCGTAGACGCGTCGTAGTCACCGGTATGGGTATGTTGTCGCCACTGGGCACGGATGTGCCAAGCAGTTGGCAGGGCATTCTGGCTGGCCACAGTGGTATCGGTCTGATCGAACACACGGACCTTTCTGCCTATTCCACCCGTTTTGGCGGCTCGGTAAAGGGTTTCAATGTCGAGCAATACCTTTCGCTCAAGGAATCGCGCAAGCTCGACCTGTTCATTCAATACGGCCTGGCAGCCGGTTTTCAGGCAGTGCGTAACGCCGGCCTGGAAGTCACCGACGCCAACCGTGAGCGCATCGGCGTGGCCATGGGTTCGGGGATTGGGGGGCTGACCAATATCGAAGAAACCAGCCGCACGCTGCACGATTCCGGTCCCCGTCGAATTTCACCGTTCTTCGTGCCGGGCTCGATCATCAATATGATTTCCGGTTTCCTGTCCATCCATTTGGGGGCACAGGGGCCTAACTACGCCATCGCAACGGCGTGCACCACGGGCACTCACTGCATCGGCATGGCGGCACGTAACATCGCTTACGATGAAGCTGACGTGATGATTGCCGGTGGCGCCGAGATGGCTGCCTGCGGCCTGGGCATGGGCGGCTTCGGCGCGTCCCGTGCGCTGTCGACCCGCAACGATGAGCCGACCCGTGCCAGCCGTCCGTGGGACAAGGGCCGTGACGGTTTCGTGCTGTCCGACGGTGCCGGTGCCCTGGTACTGGAAGAGTTGGAGCATGCCAAGGCGCGCGGTGCCACCATCTATGCCGAGCTGATCGGGTTTGGCATGAGCGGTGACGCCTACCACATGACCTCGCCACCGTCCGACGGTGCCGGTGCTGCGCGCTGCATCACCAATGCGCTGCGCGATGCGAAGGTCAATGCCGACCAGGTGCAGTACATCAATGCCCATGGCACGTCGACGCCGACCGGCGACCTGGCGGAAGCCGAAGCCATCAAGTCGGTGTTCGGCGAGCACGCCTACAAGCTGGCGGTCAGCTCCACCAAATCCATGACCGGCCACCTGTTGGGCGCGGCGGGTGCGGTCGAGGCGATCTTCAGTGTGATGGCCATCAAGGATCAGGTCGCTCCACCGACCATCAACCTCGATGAGCCGGACGAAGGCTGCGACCTCAACTTTGTGCCTCACGAAGCGCAACCGATGCCGATCGACGTGGTGATCTCCAACTCGTTCGGGTTTGGTGGCACCAACGGCTCGCTGGTGTTCCGCCGGTTCGCCGAGTGATGCACAGCTGGGTCGACGGTCAGCCAGCGGACAGCGTGCCCCTGAAAGATCGCGGCCTGGCGTATGGCGATGGTGTATTTGAAACCATCGCGGTCAAGGCCGGGCAGCCGGTGCTGCTCGACCGTCACCTGCAGCGCCTCGATGAGGGCTGCAGGCGCCTCGCGTTGGGGGTGGATCATGCACGGGTGCGCAGCGAAGTGCTGGCCTATGCCGCAGCCCTGGGCGATGGCGTGCTCAAGTTGATCCTGACCCGTGGCGACAGCCAGCGCGGTTACGGCATCGATCCCGATGCTGCGGTACGCCGTATCTTGCAGGGCGGTCCGCCCGCCATCTATCCCGAAGCCCATGGCACCGACGGCATCCGTCTGTTTGCGTGCGCCACCCGCTTGGCCGAACAACCGCTGCTGGCCGGGCTCAAACACCTGAACCGCCTTGAGCAGGTCATCGCCCGCGCCGAATGGCGGGATGCCGAGCATGCCGAAGGCTTGATGCTGGATAGGTCCGGGCGGGTTATCGAAGGCGTGTTCAGCAACCTGTTTGTGGTGCGCAACGGCGTGTTACGTACCGCTGATCTGACGCGTTGCGGCGTTGCCGGGGTGATGCGCGCCGAGATCCTCGACCAGGCGCAAGCCCTGGGCGTCCCGGTGGCCGTGGCCGACATCAGTCTGGAGCAGTTGCAACAGGCCGACGAAGTCTTCGTGTGCAACAGCGTTTATGGCATCTGGCCGGTACGCGAGTGCGCTGGGATGAGCTGGTCGGTTGGGCCGCTCACCCGTAAACTGCAGGGCATTGTTCGCGCACTATTGGATATTTGAGTGATACGAAAACTGGTTGTACTGCTGCTGATCGGTCTGTTCTCGGCGGTTTTGCTGTTGGGCTTTTGCGCCTGGAAATACAACGCTGCCTTGAAGCAGCCGTTGCACCTGACCCAGGAGCAGTTGCTCGATGTACCGGCAGGGGCCACGCCCACCGGCACCTTCAATCGTCTGGAAGCCGATGGCGTGCTCGACGGTGCCTTCTGGCTGCGTCTTTACTGGCGCTTGAACCTCGACGGCCAGCCGCTGCACAGCGGCGAATACCGCATGACCCCGGGCCTCACCGCCGAAGGCCTGATCGGCCTTTGGCAGCGTGGGGAAGTGGTGCAATACAGCTTGACCCTGGTGGAGGGGTGGAACTTTCGCCAGGTGCGCTCGGCCCTGGCCAAGCACGAAAAGATCGTGCAGACCCTCACCGGCCTCAGTGACAGCGAAGTGATGGACAAGCTCGGCCATCCCGGCGTATTCCCTGAAGGGCGGTTCTTTCCCGACACCTACCGTTTCGTGCGCGGCATGACCGATGTCGAATTCCTGAAGAAAGCCTACAACCGTCTGGACGATGTGCTCGCCCAGGAGTGGAGCAGGCGCGCCGCTGATGCGCCTTACACCGAGCCTTATCAAGCGCTGATCATGGCCTCGCTGGTGGAGAAGGAGACCGGTGTGCCCGAAGAACGTGGGCAGATTGCCGGTGTGTTCGTGCGTCGCCTGAAGCTGGGCATGATGTTGCAGACCGACCCCACGGTGATCTATGGCCTGGGTGAGCGCTACAACGGCAAATTGACCCGCGCCCATCTCAAGGAGGCCAACCCTTACAACACCTACATGATCGCCGGCCTGCCGCCGACACCCATCGCCATGGTGGGCCGCGAGGCGATTCATGCCGCCCTGAACCCGGTGCCGGGCAGCAGCCTGTATTTCGTCGCCCGTGGCGATGGCAGCCATGTGTTCTCGGATGACCTGGATGCGCATAATGCCGCCGTACGCCAGTTTCAACTCAAGCGCCGCGCCGATTACCGATCCAGCCCGGCACCGCAGGTCAAGCCGCTGGAAGACACGGTGCCGCCCGTTGACGTACCGGTAGAGCCCGCGCCGGACACCAGCGCCCCGCAAAGCCCGCAATGACTCTGACTAAGGACTGCCTGTGACTGGCTTGTTTATGACCCTCGAAGGCCCGGAAGGCGCCGGCAAAAGCACCAACCGCGATTACCTGGCCGAGCGCCTGCGCGCCGAGGGCGTCGAAGTGGTATTGACCCGTGAGCCCGGCGGTACGCCGCTGGCCGAGCGCATCCGTGAAGTCTTGCTGGCGCCGGGTGACGAGCCGATGAATGCGGACACCGAGCTGCTGCTGGTGTTCGCCGCCCGTGCCCAGCATCTGGCCGAGGTGATCCGACCGGCCCTGGCCCGCGGCGCCGTGGTGATCTGCGACCGTTTTACCGACTCCACCTACGCCTACCAGGGCGGTGGTCGCGGCTTGTGCCTGCAGCGTATCGCTGCCCTGGAAGCCTTCGTTCAGGGGGACTTGCGCCCCGACCTGACCCTGCTGTTCGACCTGCCGGTGGAAGTGGGCATGGCCCGCGCCAGCGCGCGCGGTCGTCTGGATCGTTTCGAGCTGGAAGGCCAGGCATTTTTCGACGCCGTGCGCACCGCGTTCCTCGAGCGTGCCAGGGCGGAGCCTGCGCGTTACTACCTGCTTGACGCCGCCCAGCCGCTGGCTCAGGTGCAGCAAGCCCTCGATGCGCTGTTACCGACCCTGCTGGAGCGCGCTCGTGGCTGAAGCCTACCCGTGGCAGGACGGTCTCTGGCAGCAATTGGCCGGCCGTGCCCAGCACGCCCACGCCTATTTGCTGCACGGCCCGACCGGTATCGGCAAGCGTGCCCTGGCCGAGCGCTTGATGGCGAGCCTGTTGTGCCAGCGCCCCGTTGACCTGCAAGCCTGCGGCGAATGCAAATCCTGCCTGCTGCTGAAGGCCGGCAGCCACCCCGATAACTATGTGCTGGAACCTGAGGAAGCGGACAAGGCGATCAAGGTCGACCAGGTGCGCGACCTCGTCAGCTTCGTGGTGCAAACCGCGCAGATGGGCGGGCGCAAGGTGGTGCTGATCGAGCCGGTAGAGGCGATGAACATCAACGCCGCCAACGCGTTGCTCAAAAGTCTGGAAGAACCGTCCGGCGACACCGTGCTGTTGCTGGTGAGTCATCAGTCCAGCCGCTTGCTGCCGACCATCCGCAGCCGTTGCGTGCAGCAGGCATGCCCTTTGCCGAGCGAGGCCATGAGCCTGCAATGGCTGGCGCAGGCGCTGCCCGATTGCGCCGAGCAGGAACGGATCGAATTGCTGACCCTGGCCGCGGGCTCCCCGCTTGCGGCGGTGAAGCTGCACGCCCAGGGCGTGCGCGAGCAACGGGCACTGGTCGTAGACGGTGTGAAGAAGCTGATCAAGCAGGAACTGTCCGCCACGCAATTGGCCGAAAGCGCGTGGAAGGACATTCCCCTGCTGCTGCTGTTCGACTGGTTCTGCGATTGGTCCAGCCTGATCCTGCGCTACCAGTTGACCCAGGACGAAAACGGCCTGGGTTTGCCGGACATGCGCAAGGTGGTGCAATACCTTGCGCAGAAAAGTGCCCAGGACAAGGTGCTGAGCATTCAGGACTGGATTCTCGCCCAGCGTCAGAAAGTGCTCGGCAAGGCCAACCTCAACCGCGTGCTGTTGCTTGAAGCACTGCTGGTCCAATGGATCGGCTTGCTCGGCCGACGTTAATTTCCTTGGCCGACGGGTGTATCGTCGGCCAGACACTACTCAAGTTGTAATTGCCCATGCTCATAGACTCCCATTGCCATCTCGACCGTCTTGATCTCGCCCAGCACAACGGCTCCCTGGACGCCGCCCTCGACGCTGCGCGCCAGCGCGGGGTAGGGCACTTCCTGTGCATCGGCGTCAGTGCCGAAAATGCCGCCGACGTCAAAGCCCTGGCTGATCGCTACGCCGATGTGGATTGCTCGGTGGGTATCCACCCGCTGGACCTCAAGCCCGGCGAAGCACCGGCCCTGGACTGGCTGCTCGGCGAACTCGATCACCCGCGCGTCGTCGCCATTGGCGAGACCGGCCTGGATTACCACTACGAACCCGAAGCCGCCGACCTGCAGCAGGCCTCATTCCGCCTGCACCTGCAGGCGGCGCAACACACCGGTAAACCGGTGATCGTCCACACCCGTGGGGCTCGCGCCGATACCCTGACGCTCTTGCGCGAAGCCGCGCTGCCCCAGGCCGGTGTGCTGCATTGCTTTACCGAAGACTGGGCGATGGCCAAGGCGGCCCTGGACCTGGGGTTCTATATTTCCCTGTCGGGCATCGTTACCTTCCGCAATGCCGACGCGTTGCGTGATGTGGCGCGCCAGGTGCCTGCCGACCGGCTGCTGGTGGAAACCGATTCGCCGTACCTGGCGCCGATCCCCCATCGCGGCAAGCCGAACCTGCCGGAATATGTGCGTGACGTGGCGGATTATCTGGCGATGCTGCGCGGCGAGTCCTACGAGCGCTTCGCCGAGCAGACGACCGAGAACTTCAAGCGTCTGTTTCCATTGGCCCATGTGGCCGGCGCTGCTCCTTCTGCGACGTAGCGCGCTTGCCTTGCACTGTAGGAGCGAGCTTGCTCGCGAAAACGTCAACGATAACGCGTGCATCCTGGACAAACGCGGTGTCTATGAGTTCTTCGCGAGCAAGCTCGCTCCTGCAGGAGAAAATCGCAGGCAAAAAAAACCCGGGTTCTGGGGGGTGAATCCGGGTTAAGACCATTAGGAGTAAAACAAGGGTACGCAGTCCGTCGGTACCCAGGTCGACGCTTCACTTGGGGGAGATGTCGCGACGACACTTGAAGTATTGATCACTCTGGGATTCAGTCCAGTCTCGATGGGTCGATTTTTAAACGGATTTGGAATACGCGCGCTTCGCTTGAGTTCTCATTGAGCGGATGCGCAGGTGGGGATGACGCGTCTTGTTTCTGACTGATATCGGGTAAATCGTTGGCGGACTGAAAGTAAAGTGCACAGCGGGGTCACATAGGCGTTGCCCAACGACCGTTCAGTCGGGATAATCCCTCGCATCGGGTAAATCGTATCGCCACGTATCCGTGGCCTGCGCAACCCTTCCTATTCCGACCTTTGCAGACCTCTTCCTCATGCATAAAGAACCCCGTAAGGTCCGTGAGTTTCGCCGCCGTGAGCAGGAAATTCTCGACACCGCACTCAAATTGTTCCTCGAACAAGGCGAAGACAGCGTCACCGTCGAGATGATCGCGGATGCCGTGGGTATCGGCAAAGGCACGATCTACAAGCACTTCAAGTCCAAGGCCGAGATTTACCTGCGCCTGATGCTCGACTACGAGCGTGACTTGAACGAGCTGCTGCATTCAGCCGATGTCGACAAGGACAAAGAGGCCTTGTCCCGGGCCTATTTCGAGTTCCGCATGCGCGATCCGCAGCGCTACCGCCTGTTTGATCGCCTGGAAGAAAAGGTCGTCAAGGGCCACCAGGTACCGGAAATGGTCGAGGAACTGCACAAGATCCGCGCCTCGAACTTTGAACGCCTGACCTTGCTGATCAAGGGCCGTATCAGTGAAGGCAAGCTTGAAGACGTGCCTCCCTACTTTCACTACTGCGCCGCCTGGGCCCTGGTGCATGGCGCCGTGGCGCTGTACCACTCGCCGTTCTGGAGCAATGTGCTGGAAGACCAGGAAGGTTTCTTCCAGTTCCTGATGGATATTGGCGTGCGCATGGGCAACAAGCGCAAGCACAGTACCGAGCCGCCGGCCGTGGAGTCGCCCTCCACCTGATGATTTACTGCCACGCGCAGGACCCCGGGAATATACTCAGGCAAGGCCCCTTGCTAAAAGCTGATTTATCAGTCAGCTTTTAGCGCGCCCCGATTCATCCTCTGCCGGAGTGGTTCATGATCGTCGATCGTCAAGGCAGGCGATTTCGCAATTTGCGGATCAGCCTGACCTCAGCCTGCAATTATGCCTGTACCTATTGCGTGCCCAACGGCAAGCGGCTGGTGGCTGCCCAGGACGAACTCTCGGCCCAGGCCATGGCGCGGGGCGTGGCTTACCTGATCGAAGCGGCCGGCATCGATCGCCTGCGGATTACCGGGGGTGAGCCGTTGGTCAGTCCCAAGCTGGAAGCCTTCATGGGCGCCGTGGGGCAGATGGGGCTCAGCGATATCAGCCTGACCACCAACGGCCAGTTGCTGGCGCGCAAGCTGCCGCTGCTGGTGGACGCCGGTATCCGGCGCATCAACGTGTCCCTCGATACCCTGGATGCCGACGCCTTTCGCAGCATCGCTCGCGGTGGCGACCTGGCCACTGTGCTCGACGGCATGGACCAGGCCCGCGCGGCCGGGATCAAGATCAAGGTCAATATGGTGCCCTTGCGCGGCCAGAACCTGGACCAGGTGCTGCCGTTGCTCGATTACTGCCTGGAGCGGGGCTACGAGCTGCGCTTTATCGAATTGATGCGCATGGGCCACCTGGCCAAAGACTCCAACGCCTTCCTGCAGCAATTCGTCAGCCTGCAACAGTTGCTCAGCCTGATCGGCGAACAGCATGAATACCTGCAAGCCAATGCGCCCGTCGACGCCACGGCCGTGCGCTATGAAGTGCCGGGCAAGGGCTTCTTTGGCGTGATCGCCAATGAGAGCGTGCCGTTCTGCCGCACCTGTTCGCGGTTGCGGCTGTCGTCCACGGGGTGGTTGCATGGTTGCCTGTCGTCGAGCAATCGTCACTACGTCGGCGACCTGCTGGACAAACCGCGCCATCAGGCACTGCCGGCGCTGCAAGGGCTGCTGATGAAGGCCTTGGGCGACAAGCAGGAAGTGGCCTTCTCGGGCGGCGCGACGGTGATGAAGATCATTGGCGGCTAACTTGTGGATGCGGCCTGTAGGAGCGAGCTTGCTCGCGAAAAACGTCAACGATAACGCGTGCCTTCTGAATGAGCGCGGTGCCTGTGGGTTTTTCGCGAGCAAGCTTGCTCCTGCAGGGCATCAGGGCAAGCCCCCTCCCACATTTAAATCAAGCTGGCGCAGATTCTGCATCTCACGCCCATTCGCCGGTTTTCCGTCACCGGCTTCTGGAGGATAGGATGCGTAGTCTGGTTTTGTTGCTGGCGTCGTTGGCACTCAGTGGTTGCATGACCGTCAGCGATATGGCCGAAGGCACCCGCTATCAGATGAGCGACGCCGGCTTGCTCGACCACAGTGATACGCGCCGCACCGCTTCAATTCGTGTGCAGCCGGACTCCTTCATCTTTATCGCCCAGGGCGCTTTTGTGCCGCCCGGCAGCGCGTATCCGCGCCCCAACGTGGTGGCCGAGGAAGCGTTCAACGGCTTCGTCGAATATTTCCCCATGGTGCGTCGCGCCCGTCAGCCTGAAGGCCTCGAACAGGCCATGGCCGAAGCGCGCGGGGTGGGCGCTCATTACTTGCTCTATTGCCGTTTTGCGGCAGCCGACGACCGTATCGGCAACGCCGATGAGTGGACCGACCAGCAAGCCCTGGACCGCCTTGGCCTGGACAGCGGCGTGATCCAGATCATGTTGATCGAGACCAGCACCCAGTATTTGATTGATACTGCACGCATTCGCAGTCGTGGCGGTTTACTGACGTTCCACGACAACACGCCACAAGATCTGATTGCCCGGCCGCTGGCCCAGTACGCCCGAAGCTTGCTCGGCATGAGCAATCAGTAAGCCTGAGGAGACCCCCATGACCGATACCGCCAAGGCCAACGATCTGTTGGCGCAACTGCCCAAGGGTAAAGGGCCGGCGCCGGTGCATCTGTGGAACCCGGATTTCTGCGGCAATATCGACATGCGCATCGCCCGTGATGGCACCTGGTTCTATCAGGGCACGCCTATCGGGCGCAAACCCATGGTCAAGTTGTTCTCCAACATCATTCGCCGCGATGGCGATGATTATTTCCTGGTCACACCGGTGGAAAAGGTCGGCATCACTGTTGATGACGCGCCATTCGTTGCCGTCACCCTTGAGGTGCAAGGGCAGGGCGAGCGCCAGGTGCTGCGCTTTACCACCAACGTCGAAGAGCAGATCGAGGCCGGGCCCGAGCACCCGTTGCGGGTGGTGATCGATCCGCTTACCGAGGAACCGGCGCCTTATCTGCGGGTGCGCAGCAATCTTGAAGCCCTGGTGCACCGCAACGCGTTTTACCAATTGGTGGAGTTGGCGGTAAGCCGTCCGATCAACGGTCAGAACTGGCTCGGGGTATGGAGCAGCGGGGAGTTTTTCCCGATTGGCCTGGAGCCCTGACGTCGGTTTTTTCACTGCCCTGACATAATTCGCTTGCTGGAGACGGCGCCTTTCGGTTATCAATTTGTACATGATTAGACATGTTCGATTCGATAAGAAAAAACGCGTCGTCGACGAGCTCATCCGCCGTATCGAGGGAGGGGTGATGGCCGACGGTTTCCTGTTGCCGGGTGAACACCAATTGGCCGAGGAGTTTGCGGTCAGTCGTGGCACCCTGCGCGAGGCGCTGGCCGAGCTCAAGCGGCGCAATTACATTGCCACCCAAAGCGGTGTCGGCTCCATCGTCACCTTTGACGGCATGGGGCTCGACCAGCGCCACGGGTGGGCCCAGGCCCTGGCGGACACCGGCGCGCAGGTGAGCACCGAGGTGCTGCGCTTCGAAGCGGTGACACGCCCGGACTTGTCCAGCCGTTTGGGCAGCGAGCAGTTCATTGCCCTCGATCGCCTGCGCCGCACCGCCGACGGAACAGCGGTGTCGCTGGAACGCTCGCTGATGCCCGCCACCGGCGATCTGGAAAGCCTGCCCCGCATCGGCCTGATCGACCATTCCCTGACCATCACCCTGGCGGCCTACGGCTATGTGGGCGCCACGGGCGACCAATGGATCGGCGCCGAGGCCCTGGGCGATGAAGACGCTCAGTTACTCGGCCGTCCGGCCGGCACAGTATTCCTCAAGGCCTCGCGCACCACCTATGACCGTCGCGAGCGTTTCATGGAGCATGTCGAAAGCTTGCTCGATCCCGTGCATTTTCGTTTGCACCTGCAATTTGGGGCGTCCAAATGACTGCTGAAATCCGCGCGCTCGGCGCTTTTTATGGCCTGGCCCTGGGCGATGCGCTGGGCATGCCCACCCAATCCCTGAGTCGTGAGCAGGTCCGCCAGCGCTTCGGCGCCATCACCGCCCTGGAAGATGCCGGCCCCGATCAACCGATCGCGCCGAACATGCCCGCCGGTTCCATCACCGATGACACCGAACAGGCGATCCTGGTCGGTGAGTTGTTGGTCGAAGGCCGCGGCACGATCGAACCCGGCGTTCTCGCCCAACGCCTGATCGACTGGGAGGCGAGCATGCGCGCCAAGGGTTCCCAGGACCTGCTCGGGCCGTCCACCAAGCGTGCGATCGACATGATCCTCGCCGGGCACACGCCCGCAGAGTCCGGGCGCTACGGCACTACCAATGGCGCGGCCATGCGCATCACGCCGGTGGGCATCGCCGCCGATGTCAGTGACCCGGCGCAGTTTATCCGGGCGGTGATCCAGGCCTGCCAGGTCACCCACAACACCAGCCTGGGCATTGCCAGCGCGGCGGCGGTCGCGGCGGTGGTCTCGGCCGGTATCAATGGCGTCGACCTGGGCGAAGCGCTGAACATCGGCACCCAGGTGGCGCAACAGGCCGAACACCATGGCCACTGGGTTGCCGGCGGACGCATGTCGACCCGCATCAGTTGGGCACGCACCCTGAGCGTCGGCAGCGGCGACACTGCGCTGTTCACCGACTTGCTCTATGAATTGATTGGTACCTCCGTCGCCTCCCAGGAGTCGGTGGTGGTGTCGTTCGCCCTCGCGCAGCAAGTGGCGTCGGGCGACATGAACGCGTTCGAAGCGCTGTGCCTGGCCGCGAGCCTGGGCGGCGACACCGACACCATCGCCGCGATCCTCGGCGCCATGCTTGGCGCGTGTCTGGGGATGCAGTGCTGGCCCGGGCCGTTGATCGAGCAGGTCAAGCAGGTCAACAGCCTGGATGTGCAAGTGCTGGTTCAAGACCTGCTCGCCTTGCGCCAGGCATCACGTTGATCCGCCATTGAAGCGTTGCCACAACCATAACAATACAGGCACCAGGAGCCCCCACCCCATGAGCAGCACCTCTTCCGGCCAAAGCGTCGGGCAATTGGAAACACGCGGCATCGAGCCGGTCCCGGAAGGCGAGTGCAACGGGCATCCGCTGCAACTGTTCTGGGTCTGGTTCGCGGCCAATATCAGCATCCTCGGCTTGCCGCTGGGTGCCACCCTGGTTGCGTTTCGCGGCCTGGCCATCTGGCAGGCGATCATCGTCGCAATCCTGGGCGCTGCCGGTTCCTTCGCGGTGGTGGGCATCATTTCCATCGCCGGTCGCCGTGGCCGCGCGCCCAGCCTGACCTTGTCCCGCGCCATCTTCGGCGTACGCGGCAATATCGGGCCGACCCTCGTGTCGCTGATGTCGCGCCTGGGCTGGGAAACGGTCAACACCACCACGGCCGCGTTTGTGTTGCTGTCGCTGTGCTCGATCCTGTTCGGTTCCCCGGTGGAAGCGAAAAGCGCACCGTTGCTCACCCTGATCTTCATCGCCGTTTTCGTGCTGCTGACCCTGGCCGTTTCCGGCCTGGGCCATGCCACCTTGCTGGTGATCCAGAAATGGGCGACCTACGTGTTCGGCGCGCTGAATATTCTGGTGGGCGGCTTCCTCTGCGCCACCATCGACTGGAGCGCGGTATTCAACGCCACGCCGGCGCCGCTGAGCGCCATGATCATCGGCATCGGCACCATGGCGGCCGGTACCGGCATCGGCTGGGCCAACGCCGGTGCCGATATGTCGCGTTACCAGCACCGCAGCGTCAAGGCCGTGCGCCTGGTGGCCTCTGCCGCGTTCGGTGCGGGCATCCCGCTGGTGTTGCTGATCACCCTCGGTGGCTTGCTGTCGGTGGGTAACAACGACCTGGCCTCGGCCACGGACCCGATCATTGCGATCCGCGACATGCTGCCGACCTGGATGGCAGTGCCGTACCTGATCACCGCGTTCGGCGGGCTGCTGTTGTCGAACAACCTGTCGGTGTATTCAGCCGGCCTCACCACCCTGACCCTGGGCTTGAAGGTCAAGCGCGTGCACGCGGTGATCGTCGACATCGTGGCGATTTTTGCCGGCTCCATTTACTTCATGCTGATCGCCGACAGTTTCTACGGTCCGTTCATCACCTTCATCTCCTTGCTGGCGGTACCGATTACCGCCTGGGTGGGGATTTTCGTGGTCGACCTGATCCACCGTCACTACTACAGCCCCAAGGATTTGCTGGATGTCAGCCCGAGCAGCGCCTACTGGTATCGCGGCGGTGTGGAGTGGCGCGCATTTGGCGCCTGGGCGCTGGCCATCGTGCTGGGGTTCAGCTTTACCACCATCGGCACCACCGCCGACAACATCTGGTTTGCCGGGCCATTGTCCGATTCCTGGCTCGGCCATAACGGCCTCGGCTGGATCGTCACCTTCCTGGTGGCCGGCGGCGTCTATGCCGTACTCGGCGGCGCTGCCGATCGACGTCCCGCGTTAGTCGAGCGTCCCAATGTCTAGATTGCTGCACACCGGACAGGTCATCGTCGACCTGGTCATGGCCCTTGATACCTTGCCGCCGAGCGGGGGCGACGTGTTGGCCAGGTCCGCCAGTTTCGAAGCCGGCGGTGGCTTCAACGTCATGGCCGCCGCGCGGCGCAATGGTTTGCCGGTGGTTTACCTGGGACGTCACGGCAGCGGCCGCTTTGGTGACCTGGCCCGCGCTACGATGCAGGCAGAAGGCATTGAAATGGCACTGCCGGCCAGCAGCGGCCAGGACACCGGCCTATGCGTCTCCCTGACCGAAGCCACCACGGAGCGCACGTTCATCTCCCACCTCGGCGCCGAGGGGGAACTGAGTGCCGATGACCTGGCCCGGGTAGTGCCGCGCAGCGATGACTATGTGTATGTCAGCGGTTACAGCCTGCTGCTTGAGGGCAAGGCGCAGGCGCTGATCGACTGGTTGCTGGCGCTGCCGCGCGAGGTGCTGGTGATGTTCGATCCAGGCCCGCTGGTCAAGGCGCCGGACTCGGCCTTGATGCGAGCGCTATTGCCGCGTATCGATATCTGGACCAGCAATGGGCCTGAAGCACTGGCGTTTACCGGTGCACCGGACATCGCCGCTGCGCTGCCCGCGTTGAGTCGGCACTTGCCCGCCAACGCGCTGTTGGTGGTGCGCGATGGGCCGAATGGATGCTGGGTAGGGCAGGCGGGCGACATCAGGCATGTGCCGGGTTTCAAGGTGCAGGCGGTGGACAGCAATGGCGCGGGGGATGCGCATGCCGGGGTGTTTATCGCCGCACTGGCGAACGGCTTGAACCCCGTCGAGGCAGCGCGTCGAGCGAATGCAGCGGCGGCGTTGGCGGTGACACGCTGGGGGCCTGCGACGTCTCCAGGCACTGCTGAAGTCGACGCACTGCTCACCGAATAAAAAAGGGGCTTGCCCCTTGCCCTCTGTAGGAGCGAGCTTGCTCGCGAAAAACGTCAACGATAACGCGTGCTTCCTGAGTGAACGCGGTGCCTGTGAGTTTTTCGCGAGCAAGCTCGCTCCTACATAGAGATAGGGCAAGCCCCCTCCCACATTGGGTGGTCGCAGGGCCAGACCAGAGATGGCATCACTGCAAGCCTTGACCCTCAAGCTTGCGCGCCTCATCCACACCCGACGCGGTCAATTTGATCGGCAGGTTCAACGAATATTCACCGGCGTCGTCGGTGGTCACATGTCCATCCTTGATCAGCCCGCGGTCCTGCAGGAAGGCCAAGACACTGGCGACTTCTTTTCCGCCGCGATAGTTATCCAGCACCTCCTTGCCCAAACCTTGCGGATGAGCGTGCAGCAGGCGAGTGAGGACTTCTCGTTCAAGGTTTCTATCAACGTTCATGTGTACCTCTTCACTGGGAAATGATCGGGTGTCGAGCGGGTCAGGCAGGTATCAAGGTGCAGGTTGTTTCGGCGCGCCTGGCAGGTTCGAATCGTCGCCTTTATTGATCTTCGGTTCATTCACCGATGGGCCCATTTTGCCGTTGCCGACGGCAGCAGGTGCCTGGCGCTGGGTATCGTGGCCCTTGGTGTGCGGGTCGGCGGCGTTGGTGTTGTCGATGATCGCGCCGCCATTGGTGTCGAGACCGGTGCCCATGGACTTTTGCGATTCGGTGGTAGCGTCGGGCGTTGGATCGGTCGGGCCGGTTGCCGAGGTGGCGGCAAACGCGCTCAACGACGCAGCAGACAGCAGGCCGGTGAGGGCCAGGGCAGCAAATTTGGAATTTTTCATGAGGGTGTCTCCATATGATTAATGTCCTTACCCTTGATTGGTCAGCCGCACTTTGCGGTTTGTGCCTTGATGGCGACGAACGGTCTTATGTGGCCTGTAAGAATTTGTGTACCCGCCATAGGGAAATTGCGCTGCAATCAGTCATCAAAGCGTCTTAGTATGTGGGCTTTGAACTTGCCCAAGGCGCGCCCATGACCATCGAGATTCGCCCCGCCGTACCCAGCGATGCTGCGCAGATCCTGACGTTCATCACTGAACTGGCCGAGTATGAGAAAGCCCGGCACGAAGTGATCGCCAGCGTGGTGGATATCGAACGCAGTTTGTTCAGCGAGGGCTCCACCGCCCACGGCCTGATCTGTTCGCGCGACGGTCTGCCGATTGGCTTTGCGGTGTTCTTTTTCAGCTACTCCACCTGGCTTGGCAGTAACTGCCTGTACCTGGAAGACCTTTATATCAACCCGGAACAGCGCGGCGGCGGGGCGGGCAAGAAGTTGCTGCGCCACCTGGCCAGGATCGCCTGCGACAACGGCTGCGGGCGCTTCGAGTGGAGCGTGCTGGACTGGAACGAGCCGGCGATTGCGTTCTACAAGTCCATCGGCGCGCAGCCCCAGGAAGAGTGGGTGCGCTACCGCATGGAAGGCAATGCGCTGAGGGATTTTGCCCAGGGCTGACAGGCGCGTGGAACCGGCCAGAGACGGTCGGTTTTTTTATCGGTTTGTTCATATTATGGGATGTAAATTTATATATTGAGATATTTCAAGCTGTGGGTTTATAGTCGCCTGCATCAGCACTCACTGCCAAAAATAAAACAGGTGAAGCGATGCAGGCACAACCGTTGTCCCTACCCGCCGTGCCCGAGCCCACTTACGGCGAGCGACTCAAGCACAAGGTGGTGATCATCACCGGCGCTGCGCAAGGCATTGGCGAGGCCATCGTGGCGTGCTTCCAGGCGCAGCAGGCGCGGTTGGTGATCGCGGATATCCAGGCCGACAAGGTCGAGAAAGTCGCGGCCCATTGGCGCGAACGCGGCGCCGAGATTGTCGCGCAGGCCGTGGATATCACTTCCACAGAGCAATGGCAGGCACTGGTCAATGTGGCCATCGAGCGCTTCGGCCGCGTGGACGTGCTGGTCAACTGCGCCGGGGTCAACGTGTTTCGCGACCCGCTGCAGATGACCGACGAGGACTGGCGCCGCTGCTTCGCCATTGACCTTGACGGCGCCTGGTACGGTTGCCGCGCGGTGCTGCCGCACATGATCGAGCAGGGCATCGGCAACATCATCAACATTGCGTCCACCCACTCCAGCCACATCATTCCCGGCTGCTTTCCCTACCCTGTGGCCAAGCACGGCCTGCTCGGCCTCACCCGCGCCCTTGGCATCGAATACGCGCCCAAGGGCATCCGCGTGAATGCCATCGCCCCGGGCTATATCGAAACCCAGCTCAACGTCGACTACTGGAACACGTTCCCCGACCCCCACGCCGAGCGCCAGCGCGCGTTCGACCTGCACCCTCCCAAGCGCATCGGCCAGCCCATCGAGGTGGCGATGAGCGCGCTGTTTCTGGCGACCGACGAGGCGCCCTTTATCAATGCCACCTGCCTGATGATCGATGGCGGGCGGTCTGTGATGTACCACGACTAAACCGTTTTCCAATAACAACAATGAGGTGGTCCATGTTCAAGAAGACACTCGGTGCTGTGGCGCTTGCGTTGGCATTCAGTGGGTTCGCATCCGCTGAAGAAGTGAAGATCGGCTTCCTGGTCAAACAGGCCGAAGAACCCTGGTTCCAGACCGAATGGGCCTTTGCCGAAAAAGCCGGCAAGGAACACGGTTTCACCGTGATCAAGATCGCCGTGCCGGATGGCGAGAAAACCCTGTCGGCCATCGACAGCCTGGCCGCCAACGGCGCCAAGGGCTTTGTGATCTGCCCGCCGGATGTGTCCCTCGGCCCGGCGATTGTCGCCAAGGCCAAGGTCAACGGCCTCAAAGTGATGGCCGTGGACGACCGCTTCGTCGATGCCAAGGGCAACTTCATGGAAGACGTGCCGTACCTGGGCATGGCGGCGTTTGAAGTGGGCCAGAAGCAGGGCGCCGCCATGGCCGCCGAAGCGAAAAAACGCGGCTGGGACTGGAAGGACACCTACGCGGTGATCAACACCTTCAACGAACTCGACACCGGCAAGAAACGCACCGACGGCTCGATCAAATCTCTGGAAGAAGCCGGCATTCCCAAGGACCATATCCTCACCGCCGCGCTTAAAACCCTCGACGTGCCCGGCAGCATGGACGCCACCAACTCGGCCCTGGTCAAGCTGCCCAGCGGCGCGAAAAACCTGATCATCGGCGGCATGAACGACAACACCGTGCTCGGTGGCGTACGTGCCACTGAAAGCGCCGGCTTCAAGGCCGCCAACGTCATCGGTATCGGCATCAATGGCACCGACGCCATCGGCGAATTGAAGAAAGCCGACAGCGGCTTCTTCGGCTCGATGCTGCCAAGCCCGCATATCGAGGGCTACAACACCGCGCTGGCGATGTACGAGTGGGTCACCACCGGTAAAGAGCCCGCCAAATACACCGCCATGGACGAAGTGACCCTGATCACCCGCGCCAACTTCCAGGAAGAACTGACCAAGATCGGGCTGTGGAAATGACCGCTGCGGCCCTGCGTTTTGACGGTATCGGCAAAACCTTTCCTGGGGTCAAGGCGCTCGATGGCATCAGCTTCACCGCGCACCCGGGGCAAGTGCACGCCCTGATGGGCGAGAACGGTGCGGGTAAATCGACGCTGCTGAAGATCCTCGGCGGCGCCTATATTCCCAGCAGCGGCACGGTGCAGATCGGCGAGCAAACCATGGTCTTCAAGAACGCCGCCGACAGCATTGCCAGCGGCGTGGCGGTGATCCATCAGGAGCTGCACCTGGTGCCGGAAATGACCGTGGCCGAAAACCTGTTCCTCGGGCATTTGCCGTCGCGTTTTGGCGTGGTCAACCGCGGCGTGCTGCGCCAGCAGGCGCTGGCGTGCCTCAAGGGCCTGGCCGATGAAATCGATCCCCAGGAAAAGCTCGGGCGCCTGTCCCTGGGCCAGCGCCAACTGGTGGAAATCGCCAAAGCGTTGTCCCGTGGCGCCCATGTGATTGCCTTCGATGAGCCGACCAGCAGCCTGTCCGCCCGTGAGATTGATCGCTTGATGGCGATCATCACGCGCCTGCGCGATGAGGGCAAAGTGGTGCTCTATGTCTCGCACCGCATGGAAGAAGTGTTCCGTATCTGCAATGCGGTGACGGTATTCAAGGACGGGCGCTTCGTGCGCACCTTCGAGGACATGAGCGCGCTGAGCCACGATCAGTTGGTGACCTGCATGGTCGGCCGCGATATCCAGGACATCTACGACTATCGCCCGCGCGAGCACGGCGAAGTGGCGCTCAAGGTCGACGGCCTGCTCGGTCCCGGCCTGCGCGCGCCGATCAGTTTCAACGTGCGCAAAGGCGAAATCCTAGGCCTGTTCGGCTTGGTGGGGGCAGGGCGCACGGAACTGTTCCGCCTGCTCAGCGGCCTGGAACGCGCCAGTGCCGGCCATCTGGAGCTGTGCGGTGAGCCGCTGCAATTGCGCTCACCGCGCGATGCCATCGCGGCCGGCGTACTGCTGTGCCCGGAAGACCGCAAGAAGGAGGGCATCATTCCGCTGTCCAGCGTCGCCGAAAACATCAACATCAGTGCCCGTGGCGCGCATTCGGCGTTCGGCTGGCTGCTGCGCGATGGCTGGGAAAAGGGCAACGCCGACGGGCAAATCAAGGCCATGAAGGTCAAGACGCCGAGCGCCGAACAGAAAATCATGTACCTGTCCGGCGGCAACCAACAGAAGGCCATTCTCGGCCGCTGGCTGTCGATGCCGATGAAGGTGCTGCTGCTGGACGAGCCCACGCGCGGTAT
>NZ_CVTU01000075.1:0-1390 GCF_900004965.1 Pseudomonas sp. 44 R 15 | reverse complement strand
CACTGGTGCGGTACAAGCGCGTCCACTCGAACGGCAAGATCCCATCCAGCGCGCCGTCGGTCAGGGTCAGCAGTTCCTCGCCGGTGACCATCGACACCGGGCAACCGTGGGTAACGGTCTTGTCCGCAGAAGCCGCCGCATCGCCCTTCGGGTTCGACGCCACGGCCGGCACATCATCCACCGACTCCTGGCGCACCAACGCTGTACGTTGCGTCTTGTTGCGCACCATCGGCACCGCGTTCGAAACCAACTGCTCGCCTGCCTTCAACGGCGCCACCGGCACTGCTTTGACCGGCGTCGCCGCACTGTTCAGCAACAGAGGCTTGGCCGCCTGCACGTGAGTTTCCAGCCCAGGCCCCGGCACCTGCCTGGCTAGCAACTCCAACAACGCCCGCGCCCGCCCGGACTTGATAGAACTCAACACCTGAGCCCCCAGCCGAAGCTGCACCCCCATCCCCCGCGTGGCCCATATCAGCAGCAGGTTGATCAAGACTTCGCCAGTGATCTCACCCAGCAGTTCGTACATCTCGGGCGGCGGCAGCAGGCGTATCCAGGCCACCATTGCTGACAAATAGATAAACAGCAGCGGCTCGTCACTGAGCACCAGAAAGCCTTGGGCGAGCGTGTCTTTACCCAGTTTGAGTAACTGGTCCAGTTCGGCCTGGGAAAGGTACTGCAGCAACTTTTCGCTGTTGGACTTGAGATTCGCCAACAGGTCGTACAGCTCGGTGATGTTGTCCCACAGGTTGTAAAACGCCTTGCCAATCCCGCTTGCAAAGGCCGCACCCTGTTTCGCGCTGCGCTTGAAGGGCGGGGCTTTGGCAAAATCGGCCCATTGAGGCTCGAAGCGCTCGCGCCACTGCTTGCGCAGATCCGCTTCCAGCCCGGCGATGACCGACTGGTAGGACGTATACAGCGCCTTGACGTGATCTTTGGAAACATTGGGGTAGAAAGTGACTCGGTACTGCTGATCGCGGGTGCACTCAGGGACTTCAAGCCAGCCGCTGGGGCCGATGGTGCGGTGCAGCGGCGCGCCAATGGGCGTGCCGTCCGGTGCAATGGCTTGCAGCGTGACCGGCGTGTTGCCGATAGGGACGAAGCGGGTGCTCTCGAACAGATGCACCAGGGTCAGCCCACCCTGGGCCTTGCATTGAGCGACGGTGCGACTGGGCGTGTCGGAAGAGATCGGCGCGACCAGTGCGACGTCGTCACCGACCTTGAACACCTGCTCGACTTCCAGTGCCGAGCCACTGAAAAAGCTGTCGGCCCACGCGTCGAAGGTGTTCAGGCAATTGCGCAAATCCCCAAGCACGTTTTCAACATCCGGCGCTTTGGGGTCCATGGGGGCCAGGACGAAGCTGGCAAGCACCGGAATCAAAAGACCGCCCCG
>NZ_CVTU01000073.1:0-10370 GCF_900004965.1 Pseudomonas sp. 44 R 15 | reverse complement strand
ATCAACTGCACCTGCCGCAGCCGTTTCTGCTCTTTCTCCTTATCGAAGATGGGGCTGATGGCGCCGTTGGCGTGTTCAACATCGTGGCTCAGCGTTGCCACGTCCTGCTGCTGTTTGGCAGGGTCGCGGATGTTGAGGGTGCCGTTGGAAATGGCCGAGGACGTGGTGCCGCTGTCGCTGTCGCCGTGGTTAAATCCGACCAAGCTGCCGGTGGGCATATTGCTGATGAACGCGTTGGTGCCATCGCTGCCACTGCTCACACTGGCGCTCTGCAACTGGCTTGTGTACTCAGCCTTGTTCTTTAAAACACTCCATCCCAGCGTACCGGTGCTCAAGCGGTTTTTGTCCGCTGTTGCGGTGCTGCCGATCACGCTGCCATCGAGCTGTGTGTGGTTGCCCACGTCAATCTGGTAGCCGCCCTTGCCGCCGAACAGGCCGGTCTGCTCCTGCACACTCTGGTATTTGGAGTCGATCTTGCTTTTGCTGATGCTCAGGTTGGCGCTGGCGCCGGTGCCGATGATGGCGAAGCTGACGCCTCCACTGACATCCGTTTGCTTGGACTTGTAGTTATCGGTGTCCTGCAGGCTTTGCAGCGTGAGGTCGCGACCCACGGTGGCGGTGATTTTGTCTGCACTGACTTGCGCGCCTTTGAGGGCAGTGTCTCGTCCGCTGATCAGGCTGACCTGTTTGCCTGCGTCCAGCGTTGTTTCCGTCCAGGTGGTGCCGGTGCCCTTTTCGTTGCCGGTGCCCTTGTTCGCATTGGCGAAGATGCTCAGGCCACTTTCTCCGGAACCCACGCCCAGACTGATGCCAATCGCTCCACCGCTGCTGCTGTTTTTGCCATCGAGCTTTTGATTGTTGGCCGCAGCCTCCAGGCGAATATCGCGCTCCGCAGCCAGCGTCATTTCATTGCTGGCCTGGAGCTTGCTGCCTTGAACGCGGATATCACCCGCGTCACCCGGCGTGCCATTCCCCTGCGCCACGATGGTGAGGTTATTGCCCGCCGTCAGGTTGCTGCCCTGGCTGAGGGTTTGTTCCTGCGTCTGTTTGGAGTCGGACTTCTGCGACCCCAGGGAGATGCTGATACCTACAAACTGCCCAGCGTTGGCGCCGGTCATGCCGCCATCCTGCTGCGCCGCTTGCCACGCCTGTACCCCCGTCAAACCCGCCTTCACACCTTGCAGCGCCGAGAGGCGGCCGTCGTCCTCGCTTTTGGCTTGCTTGGCAGTTCGGTAAGCGGAGTCCACCGCGCTACCCACGGTGCCGGAGAGTGCCAGGGTCAAACCACTGGTTTTGCTTTTGGCCGTCTGCTCGCTACGGTTGTTGTTTTCGGACGCCAGGATGCTGACATTTTGCCCAACCAGGCTGATGTCTTTACCGGCAACCACGTCAGAGCCTTTGATGGTGAGGTCTTTGCCCGCCCGGATATCCACGCTGCCCAGCACGCTGCCGATGTTGCTGGCCCGGGTGGTTTCGGTGCTGCTGGTGAGGGTATTTTTATTGCTGCTTGAACCCAACGTAACGCCGATGCCGCCGCTGCTCATCAAGCCCGATTTTTTGGTCGAGGACGAATGGCTTTGCTCAAAGGTTTCCGTCGCGCCGTCGATCACCACATTACGCCCGGCAATCAGGCTGGTGGCGTTCGTGGACACCACGTCACTGGCGCTTGTGCCGATGTCTCGACCGGCACGCACGACCACCGTGTCGGCGCTGATGGAGGAACCCTGTTGGGTAATCTGGTTACTGCTGTCGATGCGCGTCTTCTGGCTGCTGGACAGCAAGCCGTTGCTGGTCTTGGTCTTGCGGTAGTAGCTGTAGTCGCTGTCTTGGGCGGTGTTCAGCGTCAGATCATTGCCCGCATAGAGATAGGCTTCCTTGCCCGCGCTCGCGCGGCTGGCGCTGACGGCGAGGTCGTTGCCGGCACTCAGGGAGAGATTGTCGCCGGCTACCAATGAGGTGCCTACCTGCTGAACGTGATCCTCTTTGCTGGTCACCTTCTTGGAATTAAACGCCGAATGCTGTTCATTCGCCGCCGAAGCCAGGTTCACATTGCCCTTGGCCACCAACGCCAGATCACGCGTGGCATTCAACTGGCTGCCGATGGCGCTGATGTCCCGTGCCGCCACAATCTGGAAGTCCCGCCCGGCTTCTACCACCGTGCCGTACTGGGTCACGTTGCTGCTGCGTGAGTAGGTGCTGACGATATTGGCGTTACGTTGTTCGGCGGTGACGAGGTTCACGTCACGCCCGGCCTGGATGCGGGTGTCGGTGCCGCTCTTGAGTACACCGCCGGTGCTGTTGACGTCGCGACCGGCTTGCAGGGTCAGGCTGTTGGCGGCTTCGATGCGCGCGGCGTTGTCGACGAAGTCGGTGCGTTCGGTGCGGTAGCCGCTGCTGCTCTGGTGGCTGGTGACGGTGCGTTCGTTGAGCACATCGCCATTTACTGCGCTCACGCTGACGTCGCGCCCGCTGATGATGCCGCCGGCGCGGTTGGTGAGGCTGTTGCCGGCCAGCAGGTCGAGACGGTTGCCCGCTGCGATGAGGCCACCGTTGACCATGTTGCGCCCGGCGCTGGCAGCCAGGTTCTGGGTGGCGCGCAGGGTGCCGACGTTGGTGAGGTCGGTGCCGCTGACCAGGCTCAGGTCGCTGCCGGTGATCAACGCGCCATTGGGCGCCAGGCGGTTGTTGGCCTGGGCCAGGTAGAGCACCGGCACCAGCACTTGCTGGCCGGCGACGGTGGCGTTTTCCATCCACACGATGTCGTGGGTCAGGGCCGCGACTTGTTCGGCGGTGAGGCTTACACCCACCGACAAATTGAGCGCCTGACGGCTGCCGATGGCGTTGTCCATCAGGTACTTGAACATCGCCGTGTCGCTGGTTTGGCCGTCGATGAAGCGCTGGCCGGTGCGGGCAATGACCGCTTGCTGGATCAGGCGCTGTTCATAGAGGCCGTCGCCCAGGCGTTTTTGCGCCTGGTCGGGGTCGTAGCCGAGTTTGGACAGCATGTAATCGGAACTGAGGAACTGGCCGAGATTGGTCAGCTGCGGGTTGGTTTCGATCAGGTATTTCTGTGGGTTGGAGACGAACTGGCTGTCCGGCAGGCCTTGCACGCGGTTGAGGGTGACACCGTCGGCCGAGGTGCCGGCGGCGGGTACAACCGGCCCGGAAGCCGGGGCTCGGTCTACACTGCCGCCGCCCAGGGTCCAGCCTTGCGGGCCGGTACTGGCCGGCGCACTGGCGCTTTGGCCGCTGAGGCGGAACAGGCCGCCCTGGCCGGTGGGCAAGGTAAAGCCGGGCAAGCTCAGCGGGTTGATCTGCTGCTGGGCCAGGTCTGGAGGCAATTGCGCGTTGAGGGTGACGCGGGTCGAGTAACCGTTGGCGGCGCTGGCGCCGGTCGCGCCGGTGGTGGTTTTTGCACCCGCCCCGATGTAGGTGTAACCCGGGCGCACTACGCTGTTGTCGATACCGGCCTGCGCCTTGACGTCCACCGCGCCGCCAGCCTGAATCACGGCAGCGTAACGCTGATCATCGCTGGCGATTTTGGTGACTTTGCCGAACTGGGTGCGCTCGATTTCCATCATGCCGATGAAGTTGGCCACCGTGGCCTCAAGGCCGCCGAGGTCATTGGGGTTGTAACCGGCGCTTTTGTACCAGTATTTATTGGTGAGTGCGGCGGCTGCATCGAACCAGCGTCCAGGGTGCTTGGTGCGCTCTGACGTGAAAAGACGATAGGTCTCGGTCTCGCCGGTTTCGATGCCGGTGTTGACCAGGTTGTTCAGGCGCGCGGTGAAGTTACCGCCGGCCGCGATCGAGCTGCTGCTGTTGAGCAGGTCGCCACCCGCCAGGGTCATGTTGCGCCCGGCGGTGATACTCGAACCGGCACTGGCGGCGGTCACTTCCAGCTTGTCGCGGGTCAGCAACTCCCACACGTAGTTGCGCGGGGTGCCGCCTGCTTTGCAGTCACCGGCGTTGACGTACTTGATGCACGCGCCCTCGGTGGCCGAGGCGGTGTAGACACCCGCATCGTTGACGGTCAGTACCGCACGTTCATTCTTGATTGTGGCGGCGGTGAGGGTCAGGTCACCATCACTCTGCATGCTCGATGAGCTGTTGATAATGCTGTCGGCCAGGCCGCCCTTGCCGTCGCGATCGACACTCAGGTTGCCCATGCTGTAGAGGTCGCCGTAGCTGTTGTTCAGCGACGCCACGCGCAGGCTCATGTCGGCGCCGCTGAAGATCAGGCCGTGGTCGTTGAGCAATGCGCCGGTGTTGACCGTGAGCGTTTGCCCGCTGCCGAGCGTGGCGAAGTTGTTGAGCGCGCCCGCGTTGATCAGCAGGTCGGTGGCCGAGGTCAGGCGGCCGCGGTTGTTCAGGGTGCCGCTGAGGGTGGCGCGGGTCACGCCACCGCCGGCGATGCTGGCGGTGTCACTCAAGTTGGCCTGGGCGGCGGTCAGGTTCAGTTTGCCCAGGCTGCTGATGCGCCCGCTGCTGTTCAGCGCGCCGCTCAGGCTCAGGTCAAGGTCGCCGTCGCTGGCGATAAGGCCGTTGGTGGACCAGTTGCCACCGCTGCCGATAAAGCGCCGGGCGCCGAGCAATTGACCGGTCGCGGTCTGTTCGAGGCTGTTGACGTTGACGGTCAGTTGCCCGGCCTGGATCACGCTGCTGTTGGTCCAGGTGTCCTGGGCGATGGTCAGGTCGCCACGGGTGACCAGGCTGCCGCCTACATCGTTGAGATTGCGCGGCGCGATGCCGAAGGTGCCGGTGCCCACATGCAGCACATTGCCGCCGAGGTTCTGCAGGCGGTCGGCGTCCAGGGTCAGGTTGGTGTTGGCCGCTTCCAGCACGCCGTTGCGGTTGTCGAACAGCCCGCCAATGGCGAACTCGGTGGTGCCGCTGTTACCCAGTGCGCGCAGGCGACCGGTCTGGTTGTCCAGGCTGGCGGCGCGGACCTTGAGGGTGGATTCGCTTTCGATGATGCCCAGGCGGTTATTCAACGCGCCGCTGAGATCCAGGTCGATCTGTTGGCCGGCGATCTGGCCATCGTTGTCGCCGCTGTTATCGAAGTCATGCCCGACCACGCGCATCAGGCCTTTGGCATAGAGCCCGCCGTTGCGGTTGTCGAAATTGCCGGTGGTGACCAACGCGTTGCCGCCCTGCGCCGCGATGCGCCCGCCGTAGTTGTCTACGCTGCCGGCTTGCAGGTTGAGGCTTTGCCCCTGCATCACGCCGCCCTGGCGGTTGTTATTAAGGTCGTAACCGTTGCGCAGCACGCCGACCACTTGGGTTTGCAGTGCGGCCTTGAGGCTGGCGAGGGTGCCGCCACGGTTGTCGAGGCTGGCCGCGTTGACATGCAAGTCACCGGCCTGGGCAATCAGTTTGCCGCTCTGGTTATCCAGCGTGTCGGCCACGTTGGCGGTCATGCCGCCCTGGCTTTGCACGGTGCCTTTGCCATTGTCCAGGCGGTTGGCGCTGAGCAGCAGGTCGGCGTTCTGGCTGTAGATCAAGCCGTCGTTGCCGTTCTGCACCAGGCCGCCGGCGGTCAGGCTCAAGCGTTCGTTGGCGGCCAGGGTGCCACGATTGCGGTTGTCCAGGCCGCCGGTCAGCAGGGTCAACAAGCCTTGGCTGGCGATCTGGCCACCCTGGTTGTTGATCTGCGCCGCGCGGCTGATCAGCAGTGGGCCGCCGCTGGCCAGTTTGCCGTTGGTGTTGGTCAGGGTGGCGAGCAGGTCGAGGGTGGTGGCGGTGCCGCCACTGATACTGCCGGCGCTGTTGTCCAGGTTTTGCGTGTTCAGGCCCAAGGCCGCGCCGCTGTCGATCACGCCGCCGTGGGCGTTGTTCAGCAAGCCGCCGACGGTCAGCGTCTGCCCGGCCGCGCTGGAAAGTACGCCTTTGCTGCTGTTGTCCAGTTCGCCCGCGTTGACGGTCAAGGCTTTCTGGCTGACCAACGCGCCGCCTGCGCTGTTGAGCAGGCTGGCGGTCAGCGTGGCATTGAGGTCGCCGTATCGGCTCGACAAGGTGCCGCCGTTGCGGTTATCCAGGTTCGCACCGCTGACCGTCAAACCCTGCCAGCCGGACATCAGGCCATTCTGGTTGATCAGGTTTTCGGCATTGAGCACCAGCAGGTTATTGCTGATCAGTTTGCCGTTGCTGTTATTCAACGTGCGGCCTTTGAGGTTCAGGGTTTGCGCGCTGGAGAGTTCGCCGCCCTGGTTGCTGAGGTCACGCAGGTGGTTGATGCTCAGGTTGCCGGCGGTGGTGATCAGGCCACCGGTGTTGTTCAGGTCGCCGGTGGCGGTGCCGAAGTCCAGGGCAATCGCGCTGCCCAGCAGCGAGCCGTTCTGGTTGGCCAGGCTCGCGGTATTGATGCTCAGAAGGTTGGCCGCGTTGATCAGGCCCTGGGCCTGGTTGGCCAATGGGCCGCTCACGTTGAGCAGGGTGTCGCCACGGCTGGTGAGGGTGCCGCCGCTGTTGTCCAGGCTGGCGGCGCTTGCGTCAACGGCAGCCGCAGCAATCATACCCTTGACGTTGGCCAGGGCCTGGCCGATGCGCAGGGTCAGGGCGGCGTTGCTCAGCAGTTTGCCGCTGCTGTTATCGAGGTTGTCGGCGGTGAGTGTGAAGGCCTGGCTGCTGGAGATTTCGCCGCCCTGGTTATGCACATCCTTGAGGTTGTTGAGCATCAGCAACGGCGCGTTGATCAGCCCGCTCTGGTTGTTGAACTGACCACGGTTGAGGTCCAGGGTCAGGGCCTGCGCGCTGGTGATCTGCCCGCCTTGCTGGTTGTTCAGGTCGGCGGTGCTGATGTGCGCGGCCTGGCGCGCGCTCAGGGTGCCTTGTTGGCTGTTGTCGACCCTTGCGCTGGTCAGGGTCAGGGCGCCGTCCGTCACCAGGCGGCCGCCCTGGTTGTCCACCGCGTCACGGGCGCCGATGCTCAGCGGGCCGGCGCTGGAGAGCGCGCCACCACGGTTGACCAGGGTGCCCGTGGTCACAGTGAGCAGCCCTTCGCTGCTGATCAGGCCCTGGTTGCGGTTGAGCAATTGATCGACGTTCAGGTTCAGCCCAGTGCCGGCCACTACCAGGCCGCCATCGCTGTTATCCAGTTGCGTGCCGCTCACCGCCACGCCCGCACGGCTGGAGAGCTCGCCGTTGCGGTTGTCGATGTTGGCGACGTCGATCTGCACGCCGCCGGTGCTGGCGACCAGGCCTTTCTGGCGGTTGTCCAGGCGATTACCGGTGAGGTGAAGAACGCCCTGGCTGGTGACGCGCCCGTTCTGGTTGTCGAGCGTGCCGGCGTTGAGGCTCAACGCCTTGCCCGCAGTGACCAGGCCCGCGACGTTGTCCAGGGTGGTCACCGTCAGGTTGGCAGTGTCCAGGCTGGAGATTTCGCCGCCGGTATTTTGCACCGTGCCCAGCGTGGCAGTCAGCGGCCCGTTACTGGCGATCAAGCCGCCCTGGCCGTTCTGCAGCGCGCCGGCGTCGATAGCCAGCGCGGTGTTGCTGAGGACTCGTCCGTTGTTGCGGTTATCGAGGGTCGCCGCCGTCACGCGGGCGCCTTGCCGGGCGCTGAGGGTGCCGCCCTGGTTGTTCAAGGCCTGGGAATCGACGCTCAAGCTGCGGCTGGCGATCACGCTGGCGCCGTTGTTGTTGACGGCCTGGCCGCGCAGGCTGACGTCGCCTGTGGTGTTGCGGGTGTTATCGGCGTTGACGCCGGCTTCGATGATGTCAGCGTTGGTCAGCGTGCCGCCGCTGGACAGCGCAATGCGGTCACGTGCGGCCAGGCTTTTGCGACTGTTGAGATCGCCCTGGGTTTGCACCTCCAGGGCGGTACCGGCATAAATCGGTCCCTGGGCGTCAAGGCTGGCGGCTTTGACATTGATTGCGCCGCTGGCGGCGGTTTGCGCCATGCTCAAGCGCCCATTGGCATCGAGCTGGATATCCCCACCACTGGCGGCCAGGGTGCCATCGAGCTTCACGCCCACACCGGCTTCGGTGCCCACCAGTTTGATCGCGCCGGCGTACATGCCGCCCAGGGCCGACGAGTCGATCGCAAGCTCGGGTTTGGCGCTGCCGTCATCGGCGCGGGCGGTGGTTTTCAGGCTTTGTGCATCGACGTCGTTGCGCCCGGCGATGACGTTGAGTTCGCGGGCGTTGATTTGTGCATTGATCTTGGCCGAGCGGGTGATGATGTCGAAGCGGTCGACGTTGCTGGCGTTCAGGCCTTCGCCATCGATGGTCACGGCGCCGCCATCGACCTGGTAGCTTTTCAGCTGGCCGGTGGGGTCGATGATGGGTTTGCCGGTGGTGAGGGTGACGTTGGGCGTGTTGATGAAGCCGCAACCGGCGCAGGTCACGCCGTACGGGTTGGCCACGATGACCTTGGCCGACTGCCCCGCCACTTCGGTATAACCGCGCAACTGACTGGCGCTGCCGCCGTTGACTTCGTTAAGAATGACGCTGGCCGCGCCGCCCTTGAGGTTGGGGTTGCCGACAATGATCCCGCCCAGTTGGGTGTTTTGCAGCGCGCCGTTGGCGTTGTTGAGAATCACGCCGTTGGGGCCGACGTTGTACTGCTGGAACTGGTTATGGGACAAGCCTGCGCCGTTGGGCGTGGCGATGTTCACCACCGGCACGCCATTGCCCGCCGCGCCCACAGTGGTACCCGGCGCACTGACCACGATGCCCTCGGCCTGGGCCAGCAGCGGTTGCCAGAACAGTGCGTTGGCGAGGATCAACGCCAGCCCGCGTTTGGGCAGGCCGAAGAACGCGTTTCGCGGTTTCAGGGTGGCGGAAGGTTGGCGGGCCAGGAAGGCAAATTGTCGAACGTCCATTTTCAGTTTCTCGCTGCGGCGCAACGTTGAATTACAGGAAGAAATCCAGGCGGAAGTAGATCGGCGCTTCGCGCTCGGTGACGACTCCGGGTCTTTCCAGCGAGTTGGCAAAGGTCACGCTGGTGCTGACGTTCTTGCCTCGGGCGAACAGCTCCAGGGAGTTGCTGGACACGCGGCCATGAACGTTGTCGTTGTAGCGGTCGTTGCGGATCACGCCCTGGTCGTAGCCGACGCTGGCGCCGTATTCGAAGAAGGCCGGGCGCATCCAGTCGAGGGTCACCGGGCGCGCCCAGCGCACTTCGTTGCGCCAGTAGCCGCCGCTGTCGCCGGTCAGCAACTGGTCCTTGAAACCGCGCACCGAAGCCGAGCCGCCGAGGCTCATGCGCTGGGGCGAGAACAGCGGGTCTTCACTGCGTTGACCGGTGGCCAGGCTGCTGAAGCTGAACGACTCGCCCCACAGACTGAACGGTTGCAGGTAGCTGACGGTGGCGGTGTATTTGCGGTAGCGCGAGTTCGGCTGGCGGCGGCCGAAGGCGTCGCGCTCTTCCTGGGACTGGGCGTCGAGCAGGCCGATGCCGTTTTGCATGCCCAGGTCCAGGTTGACGAAGGCCGTGCCGATACGCCGACCGTGGTTGACGCCCAATTGCAGTTCGCTGAGGCGGTTGCTGCTGGGCGCAGTGCGCACGTCGAGGATGTAGTTGTTGGTGCGCAGGTGCGCGAGGCCGACGTTGACCGAGGTCTTGCTCACGTCGTCGCGGTGGATCACTCGTTCGGCGCGCAGTTGGTGGTTCTGGTTGTCGCCGTCCTGCTTGTATTTGAAGTCGTCGGTCACGCCGAAGGTGCGGTAGTCGCTCTCGCTGTAGGTGTAGCTGAAGTTCCACCAGCCCCAAGGCACGTTGTAATAGAGCATGGTGTTTTTCGAGGTTTTTTGGTGGTCGCTGATGGCGTCATGGCCGCCGCGCAGAATCAACTGGTCGCCCAGGCCCAGCGGGCTGTCCCATTCAAGGCCGGCGCCCCATTGCTGTTCGCCGGTGCTTTTCTGGCCGTCGTTATTGCGCGACAGGCTGGCGCGCCAGGGCTTTTGCGCGGTGTTCTTGACCACCACGTCGCTGCCGCCGACTTGCTTGCCGGGGGTCAGTTCCATTTGCGCCTGTTTGGACGGCAGGCGGTTGAGCTGGTCCACCAGTTGCTCGATTTCACGCAGGTTCAGCGCTTCGCCGACCTTGCCGGGAAACGCCATGGCCAGTTCGCGTTCGGTCACGGTGCTGCCTTCGGCGCTGCGCAAGGCTTCGAGCTTGCCTTCCACCACCAGCACTTGCAGGTGGCCAGTGGACAGGTCCTGCTGCGGCAGGTAGGCGCGGCTGGTGACGCGGCCTTTGCCGAGGTAGTAGTCGGTGATGGCCTTGAGCAGGTCGTTGAGCTGGGACACGCCCAGGCATTGGCCGACGTAGGGCTTGAGCAGGCGCTCGCGCTCGGAGGCCGGCAGGCTGTCGGCGCCTTTGAGTTCGATGTCTTTGATCGGGAAGCAACGGGTGTCGGCGGGCG